>NZ_JBIAVW010000015.1:0-193876 GCF_042894785.1 Streptomyces sp. NPDC001502 | reverse complement strand
CAAACCCAGCCCCGCCGACCGACTGACCACGCCCCCGGCCAGGCGGCCAAACCCAGCCCCGCCGGCGTTTGAGGCGCGGCCACCGGGCCGCACCAGAAACGCACCGCCCGGCCAGGGCAAGGGCGGCCACCGGGCCGCACCCGGAAACGGGACCCGCACCCCGGAACGGGACCCGCACCCGGCCGGCCAGGCTAGAGGCCCAGGGACGCCACCGTCAGCTTGGCGACGGCCTCCTTCTCGCCGTCCAGCGTCACCGACGACGCCGCCTGACGGCCGAAGCAGAACAGCGTCAGCTCCCCCGGCTCGCCCGTCACCGTGACCACCGGCGCACCCTTGCGCGCCACCGCCGTCCGCCCGTCGGGACGCCTCAGCACCAGGCCCACCGGCGAGCGCCGGCCCGTCAGGCGGGCCAGCTTCTCCAGCCGGGACCACAGCGCGTCGGAGAAGACCGGGTC
Source organism: Streptomyces sp. NPDC001502 (assembly GCF_042894785.1). NCBI lineage: Bacteria > Bacillati > Actinomycetota > Actinomycetes > Kitasatosporales > Streptomycetaceae > Streptomyces > Streptomyces sp. NPDC001502. Next base: position 193,421 of record NZ_JBIAVW010000015.1, on the reverse strand, counting down.
CAGCTCCCGCGGGGACCAGTCCGGCTGCGCCCGGCGGACGTCCTCCGCGTGGACGTAGAACTCGACCGCGTTCGCCGCCTCGTCGATCTGCTTCAGCGCGTACACCGACAACCTCGGCGGGCCGGTCCTGATCAACTGGATCAGTTCCTCGTACGGCTTGGCCGTGTACTCCTCCATCGCCCTGTCCAGGCGGGCCTTCAGCACGTTCAGCAGCAGGCCGCCCGCCGCGTCAGGCCGCCGCTCGCGGACCACCACGTGCGCGGCCAGCTCGCGACAGGTCCAGCCGGAGCACAGCGTGGGGGCCTCCGGACCGGCCGCCTCCAACAGGTCCGCCAAGAGCAGACGTTCACGCTTCGCATGGGTAGACATGCGGGCCAGCCTACGGCGGGAACCCGTCGAACACCCGCCCATCAGGCGGACGGGGATCAACACCCCCGCCCCGGCCCGGCACAATGTCCACATGAGTACGTCCCCTCGCCCCGGCAACCTCGACCCCGCCATCGCCGCGCGCCTCAAGCGTTCCGCGGACGGGCTGGTCCCGGCCATCGCCCAGCAGTACGACACCGGTGAGGTGCTCATGCTCGGCTGGATGGACGACGAGGCCCTGCACCGCACCCTCACCACCGGCCGCTGCACCTACTGGTCCCGCAGCCGCCAGGAGTACTGGGTGAAGGGGGACACGTCCGGCCACTTCCAGCACGTGAAATCCGTCGCGCTCGACTGCGATGCCGACACCGTGCTCGTCCAGGTCGACCAGGTCGGAGCGGCCTGCCACACCGGGGCGCGCACCTGTTTCGACGAAGATGTCCTCCTCCGCGCAGCCGACTAGGTAGGGTCCCCCGAAATGGATCTTGAGACGTTCCGCAAGCTCGCGGCCGACCGCCGCGTCATCCCCGTGAGCCGCAAGCTGCTGGCCGACGGGGACACCCCCGTCGGGCTCTACCGCAAGCTGGCAGCCGAACGCCCCGGCACCTTCCTCCTGGAGTCCGCCGAGAACGGCCGCTCCTGGTCCCGGTACTCCTTCATCGGGGTCCGCAGCGACGCCACCCTGACCGCCCGGGACGGCCGGGCGCACTGGATCGGCACCCCGCCCGTCGGCGTACCCACCGACGGCGACCCCCTCGACGCCCTGCGCGCCACCGTCGAGGCCCTGCACACCCCCCGCGACCTCGCGGGCGGCATGCCGCCCTTCACCGGCGGCATGGTCGGCTACCTCGGCTACGACATCGTCCGCCGCCTGGAGCGCATCGGCGAGCACACCGCCGACGACCTGGAGCTGCCCGAGCTGACCATGCTGCTCACCTCCGACCTGGCGGTCCTGGACCACTGGGACGGCACCGTCCAGCTCATCGCCAACGCCATCAACCACAACGACCTCGACTCCGGGGTCGACGAGGCGTACGCGGACGCCGTGGCCCGCCTCGACGCGATGGAGGCCGACCTCGCGCGGCCCGCCCCCTACGTGCCGGCCGCGCTGCCCGCCTCCGAGCTGCCCGAGTTCTCCGCCCTCTGGGGCGGCGAGAAGTACCAGGCGGCCGTCGAGGACATCAAGGAGCGCATCCGGGCCGGCGAGGCCTTCCAGGTGGTGCCCTCGCAGCGGTTCGAGACCCCCTGCCACGCCTCCGCGCTGGACGTCTACCGGGTGCTGCGGGCCACCAACCCGTCCCCGTACATGTACCTCTTCCGCTTCGAGAACGGCTTCGACGTGGTCGGCTCCAGCCCCGAGGCGCTGGTCAAGGTCGAGGACGGGCGGGCCATGGTCCACCCCATCGCGGGCACCCGCCACCGGGGCGCGACCCCGCAGGAGGACAACGACCTCGCCGACGAGCTGATGGCCGACCCCAAGGAGCGCGCCGAGCACCTGATGCTCGTCGACCTGGGCCGCAACGACCTCGGCCGGGTCTGCGAGCCGGGATCGGTGGAGGTCGTCGACTTCATGTCGATCGAGCGCTACTCCCACGTCATGCACATCGTCTCCACCGTGACCGGGCGCGTGGCCGAGGGGAAGACCGCCTTCGACGTGCTCACCGCCTGCTTCCCGGCCGGCACCCTCTCGGGTGCGCCCAAGCCCCGCGCCATGCAGATCATCGAGGAGCTGGAGCCCTCCCGCCGCGGCCTCTACGGCGGCTGCGTGGGCTACCTGGACTTCGCCGGGGACTCCGACACGGCCATCGCCATCCGTACCGCCCTGCTGCGCGACGGCACGGCGTACGTGCAGGCCGGAGCCGGTGTCGTCGCGGACTCGGTGCCCGAGCTGGAGGACAACGAGTGCCGGAACAAGGCGGCCGCCGTGCTGCGCGCGGTGGGAGCGGCGAACCGCCTCCACGGCTCCTGAGGCCGTAAGGGATAGTGGGGTACGTGAGTGCCGTACCCCCGCCCCGAAACGACGCCGACGCCGAGTCCGAGCCCGAGGCTCCCGACAGCCGCGGCGGCCGCCGCAGTGTGGCCGTCGCCCTGCTGCTCGGCGCCCTGGGCGCCACCGTCGTCCTGCTCGCCTCCGGCCGGACCTGGGCCCGGGGCACCGCCGCCATCGGCAGCGACTCGCTCCAGCTGACCGCCGACGGGCGGGCCGTCACCGGCCTGCCCGCCGCGCTGGCCATCGTGGGCCTCGCCGCACTGGTCGCCGTCTTCGCCGTACGCGGCAAGAGCCGGCTGCTGGTGTCGGGGCTGCTCGCGCTCAGCGGCCTGGGCGCGGCCCTGTCGGCCGTTCTCGGCGCCGACGGCCGCCGCGTCCTGGACGCGCAGGCCGCCCGTACGACCGCCGACAGCGCCGCGCACGTGGCCGGGCTGACCCAGACGACCTGGCCCTACGTCACGGCCGCCGGCGCGGTCCTGATCCTCGCCGCCGGTCTGCTGGCCCTGCGCTTCGGCCGGAGCTGGCCCTCCATGGGAGGCCGCTACGAGCGTGACGGCAGCCCGCGTGCCCGGACTGTCGCAGCGGTTGATCCGGACCGGCCGGAAGATCTGTGGAAGGCTCTGGACCGGGGCGAGGACCCGACCAGCGACCCGGGCGCCGACCGGGCTCACTGACCCGACCCCCCTGGACGGCGAAGCCGCCCGGTGCGGGACAATGGTCGCCGAGCGTCCGACACAGACCGCACGTTCGACACAGCAGCGCGACAGAGCAACGAGGAGCAACTCATGGCGGGCACTAGCCACGGACACACCCCGGCCGCCTGGACCGGTGTCATCATCGCCTTCATCGGTTTCTGCATCTCCGGCGCCTTCATGGTGATCGCGAACCCGCTCGGCTTCTGGGCCGGCCTCGTCGTCGTCGCGCTCGGCGGTGTCGTCGGCCTGGGGATGCGGGCCGCGGGCCTGGGCGCGCCGAAGCCCGCCCACAAGGACCTCGCCGAGGTCATCGCCGCTTCCAAGGTTCCCGCCAAGGTCTGAGCGAGCGAGCGGCGCGGTCCGTAGCGACGCGGTCCGAAGCAACGCAGCCGAAAGGCGCGGCCCCGCCGGGCTGCGCCTTTTGTCATGAGCGGAGAGAATCAGCAGGTGGACGCCTCTCGTACCCCCGATGCCCCGCCGTCACCGGCACCCGTGCCCGGAGGGCCGGGGCAGCCCGCCGAGCGGCCGTCCCCGTCCCGGGCCCGGCGGCTCGCCGTCCCGGCGTTCTACCTGGCCGGGGTCACCGCGGCCTTCGCGTACGTGGGCACCGTGGATCCCAACGAGCCCGGCCATTACCCGGTGTGCCCGCTGTTCCGGCTGACGGGCATCCTGTGCCCGGGCTGCGGCGGCCTGCGCAGCGCGCACGCCTTCGCGCAGGGCGATCTGGTCACCGCTCTCGGGGCGAACGCGCTCGCGGTCGCGGGCTATTTCGTCTTCGCGGGGTTCATGGCCCTGTGGCTGGTCCGGGCGTTCCGCGGCGGGCCGACCCCGAGGATCGTCCTGCGTCCGAGGTACTGGTGGGCGCTCGGTGCGCTGGCACTGGTTTTCGTCATTGTCCGAAATCTCTCTTTCGGCTCCGCTCTGGCGCCCTGAGCCCCCTGGGCAGGCCCTATGAAGCACGGATTCCGAATGTCCAGTTACTGGGACAGCGTCAACCGCGTGCGGAGGGCAACGCCTCCTGCGGATACCATTTGAATGCCGACCTTGCTTCTGTACTTGTCTGCAAGGCGGCCGACCGTCATCGACCCGGAAGGGGGCCGCTCGCGTGAGTGTGCTCGACGAGATCATCGAAGGGGTCCGCGAAGACCTTGCCGAACGGCAGGCCCGCGTGAGCCTCGACGAGCTCAAGGAGCGTGCCGCCAAGGCGCCCCAGGCCAAGGACGGCGTCGCTGCCCTGCGCGGCGACAGCGTCAAGGTGATCTGCGAGGTCAAGCGCTCCAGCCCCTCCAAGGGCGCGCTGGCCGCCATCGCCGATCCGGCCGGGCTCGCCGCCGACTACGAGGCGGGCGGTGCGGCGGTCATCTCCGTCCTCACCGAGCAGCGCCGGTTCGGCGGCTCGCTGGCCGACCTGGAGGCCGTCCGCGCCCGCGTGGACATCCCGATCCTGCGCAAGGACTTCATCGTCACGGCGTACCAGCTCTGGGAGGCCCGCGCCTACGGCGCCGACCTCGTCCTGCTGATCGTCGCGGCGCTGGAGCAGGAGGCCCTCGTCTCCCTCATCGAGCGGGCCGAGTCCATCGGTCTCACCCCGCTCGTCGAGGTCCACGACGAGGAGGAAGTGGAGCGCGCGGTCGCCGCCGGTGCCAAGATCATCGGCGTCAACGCCCGCAACCTCAAGGACCTCAAGGTCGACCGCTCCACCTTCGAGCGCGTCGTCGGCGAGATCCCGGACCACATCGTCAAGATCGCCGAGTCCGGCATCCGTGGCCCGCACGACCTGATCGCCTACGCCAACGAGGGCGCCGACGCCGTCCTCGTCGGGGAGTCCCTGGTGACCGGCCGCGACCCGAAGGCGGCCGTGGCCGACCTCGTCGCCGCCGGTGCCCACCCCGCCCTGCGCCACGGGCGGAGCTGACCCGTACCCATGGCCCACGACCGCTCCTGCGTCCGCACCCGGCCGGGCTCCCGCCCGGTCGCCGTGCCGACGGCTCACGCGCCCCTGGCGCGCGGCTGCCGCCCCCGCGGCTGCCGCGCCCCGGCCCGGCGCGTGCACGGGCGGCGGGTCCGGTACGTGATCGGCTCCGAGCCCGGTCAGGTCAACGGCATGCGATGGCGCCGCGGAGGCGCGCTGTAACGAGGGCCGCCGCGGCCCGGTACGCGAGACGTACCGCGCCGCGCGCAGTTCCCGTACGGCCTGACGTCCCGGGCCGCCGGCCCCGGACGCGGGCCGCCCCGCACCGTACGCACGACATCCCCCAGCGGGGTGTGCGCGGCACGGGCGGGCGGCGCAATACGGTGAATCCACCCCGCCGCATCTCGCACCCGTAGGAGCACTGGACATGTCCAGCGAGTTCTTCATTCCGGACCCGGAGGGTCACGTTCCCAACGCCGAGGGCTACTTCGGCGACTTCGGCGGCAAGTTCATCCCGGAGGCGCTCGTCGCCGCCGTGGACGAGGTCGCCGTCGAGTACGAGAAGGCCAAGGGCGACCCGGCCTTCGCGGCCGAGCTCAACGACCTCATGGTCAACTACACCGGCCGCCCGAGCGCCCTCACCGAGGTGCCCCGCTTCGCCGAGCACGCCGGCGGCGCCCGGATCTTCCTCAAGCGCGAGGACCTGAACCACACCGGCTCGCACAAGATCAACAACGTGCTGGGCCAGGCGCTGCTCACCAAGCGCATGGGCAAGACCCGCGTCATCGCCGAGACCGGCGCCGGGCAGCACGGCGTGGCCACCGCCACCGCCTGCGCGCTCTTCGGCCTTGAGTGCACCATCTACATGGGCGAGATCGACACCCAGCGCCAGGCCCTCAACGTGGCCCGCATGCGCATGCTGGGCGCCGAGGTCATCGCCGTGAAGTCCGGATCCCGGACGCTCAAGGACGCGATCAACGAGGCGTTCCGCGACTGGGTCGCCAACGTGGACCGGACCCACTACCTCTTCGGTACGGTCGCCGGCCCCCACCCCTTCCCGGCCATGGTCCGCGACTTCCACCGGGTCATCGGCGTCGAGGCCCGCCGCCAGATCCTGGAGCGCGCCGGCCGGCTGCCGGACGCCGTCGCGGCCTGCGTCGGCGGCGGCTCCAACGCCATCGGCCTCTTCCACGCCTTCATCCCGGACGCCGGCGTCCGCCTGGTCGGCTTCGAGCCCGCCGGGCACGGCGTCGAGACGGGCGAGCACGCGGCCACGCTGACCGCCGGCGAGCCCGGGATCCTGCACGGCTCCCGCTCCTACGTCCTCCAGGACGAGGAGGGCCAGATCACCGAGCCGTACTCCATCTCGGCCGGCCTGGACTACCCGGGCATCGGCCCGGAGCACTCCTACCTCAAGGACTCCGGCCGCGGCGAGTACCGCGCGGTCACCGACGACGCGGCCATGCAGGCCCTGCGCCTGCTCTCGCGCACCGAGGGGATCATCCCGGCGATCGAGTCGGCGCACGCCCTCGCGGGCGCCCTCGACCTGGGCAAGGAGCTGGGCAAGGACGGCCTGCTGGTCGTCAACCTGTCCGGTCGCGGCGACAAGGACATGGACACGGCGGCCCGCTACTTCGGGCTGTACGACGGCGAGGGGGAGAACAAGTGAGCACCGGGAACCTCCAGCTGCTGAGCGACACCCTCGCCAAGGCGAAGTCCGAGGACCGCGCGGCCCTCGTCGCCTACCTCCCGGCGGGCTTCCCGACCGTCGACGGCGCCATCGAGGCGGTCAAGGCCGTCATCGAGGGCGGCGCGGACGTGGTCGAGATCGGCCTCCCGCACAGCGACCCGGTGCTGGACGGCGCGATCATCCAGACCGCCGACGACATCGCCCTGCGCGGTGGAGTCAAGATCGCCGACGTGATCCGCACGGTCCGCGAGGCCCACGAGGCGACCGGGGCCCCGGTCCTGGTGATGACCTACTGGAACCCCATCGACCGCTACGGCGTCGAGCGGTTCACCGCCGAGCTGGCGGCGGCGGGCGGCGCCGGCTGCATCCTGCCCGACCTGCCGGTCCAGGAGTCCGCGCTGTGGCGCGAGCACGCGCAGAAGCACGGTCTGGCGACCGTCTTCGTCGTGGCTCCCAGCAGCAAGGACGCCCGCCTGGCCACCATCACGGCGGCCGGCTCCGGCTTCGTCTACGCCGCCTCCCTCATGGGAGTCACCGGCACCCGCGAGTCCGTCGGCAACCAGGCCGCCGATCTGGTGCGCCGCACCCGCGCCACCAGCGACCTGCCGGTCTGCGTCGGCCTCGGCGTCTCCAACGCCGTACAGGCCAAGGAGGTCGCGGGCTTCGCCGACGGCGTCATCGTCGGCTCGGCCTTCGTCAAGCTGCTCCTGGACGCGCCGGACCTGCCGGCCGGGCTGGACGCCGTACGGGCGCTCGCCGGGGAGCTCGCGGAAGGCGTGCGCCGGAGCTGACGCGCGTTCGATCACAGCCACGGATGTCTGATCGGGTTCTGTAGCCCGATCGGGTGGAAGTGCGGGCAGGGAGGCACGCGTGTGCCTCCCTGCTTCGTTTGGCGGAGCGTGAGCGAGAAGAACGACGGTGCGAACCGCGATGCGACGAAACGATCGGCCCGGGAACGACTCCTCGTGGAGCGCGAGCGGCAGAAGACCCGGGACAAGCGCCGGCGGACCCTCGTCGTGGCGGCGGCGGTGGTCGGCGTCCTCGGCCTGGCGACCGTCGTCGGCGTGATCGCGGCCAACACCGGCAAGAGCGGCTCCGCCAAGGCGGGCCCGGTGGTCGCCCCCTCCGGGGCCACCGGAAAGGACGCCCTCGCCATCCAGGCGGGCAAGCCCGAGGCGAAGTCCTCCCTCACCGTGTGGGAGGACTTCCGCTGCCCCTCCTGCAAGTTCTTCGAGGACAAGTACCGCGACGTCATCCACGACCTGGAGGCCAAGGGGCTGCTCAAGGTCGACTACCACCTGGTCACGCTCATCGACCGGAGGATGGGCGGCAGCGGCTCGCTGAAGGCGGCCAACGCGGCCGCCTGTGCGCAGGACGCCGGCAAGTTCACCGAGTACCACGACCTCCTCTTCCAGAACCAGCCGCAGGAGATCGACGACGCCTTCGGCAAGAACGCCAAGCTGCTGGAACTGGCGGGCAAGGTCGACGGGCTGGACACCCCCGGATTCCGCTCGTGCGTCGAGGACGGCACGTACAACAGCTGGGTGGCCAAGTCGGACACCTCCTTCACCACCGGAGGGTTCCGGGGCACCCCGACCGTGCTGCTGAACGGCAAGGACATCCTTTCCGACCAGGCCAACCAGGTGACCCCGCAGAAGCTGAAGGAGCAGGTGGAGGCCGCGGCCAAGGGCTCGGGAGGCGCGGACGCCGGGGCCGGGGCCGAGAAGGCCTCACCGTCGGGCAGCGCGACCCCCGGATCCGGAGCGAAGGCCGCGGACAAGCCCGGGGACAAGACCGGGGCGAAGGCCTCGCCGTCGGCCTCGCGCACGGGATCGGGCGGATCCTCCTCCGGCGGGTCCTCGAACCGGTCCACCGGTGGGACCTCCAGCGGTTCCTCCAGCGGGTCCTCGGAGGACTGACCGCAGCCGGTTCCATGTCTGGATTTGGTTTCGTCTTGCCGGGCGGGTTGCGGTGCGCACCGCCCGGCAAGGTAGCGTCATGTCTGCCATGGACCTTGCTTACATCCCCAGTCCGTCGACCGGCGTGATCCATCTCGGACCGATCCCGCTCCGCGGCTACGCGTTCTGCATCATCATCGGCGTCTTCGTCGCCGTCTGGCTCGGCAACAGGCGATGGATCGCGCGCGGCGGAAAGCCGGGCACGGTCGCGGACATCGCCGTGTGGGCCGTGCCCTTCGGCCTGGTCGGTGGTCGCCTCTACCACGTGATCACCGACTACCAGCTCTACTTCGGCGCGGGCCGCAACTGGGTCGACGCCTTCAAGATCTGGGAGGGCGGACTCGGCATCTGGGGCGCCATCGCGCTCGGCGCGGTCGGTGCCTGGATCGGCTGCCGCCTGCGCGGGATCCCGCTGCCGGCCTGGGCGGACGCCCTGGCCCCGGGTATCGCGCTGGCCCAGGCCTGCGGACGCTGGGGCAACTGGTTCAACCAGGAGCTGTACGGCCGGGCCACCGACCTGCCGTGGGCGGTGGAGATCACCGCGGGCCCGAACCGTGACGCCGGGACCTACCACCCGACCTTCCTGTACGAGTCGCTGTGGTGCGTCGGTGTCGCGCTGCTGGTCCTCTGGGCCGACCGCCGCTTCACGCTCGGCCACGGACGGGCCTTCGCCCTGTACGTCGCCGCGTACTGCGTCGGCCGCGGCTGGATCGAGTACATGCGCGTCGACGAGGCGCACCACATCCTGGGCGTCCGGCTGAACGTCTGGACCTCGATCGTCGTCTTCGTGCTCGCGGTCGTCTACCTGGTGCTGTCGGCGAAGCTGCGGCCGGGCCGCGAGTCGGTCGTCGAGCCGGACACCTCCGGCGGCAAGGACGGTGACGGCGCGGCTCCGGCCGACGCGGACGCCCCCGCCGAAGCCGCTGACGCGGAGAAGCCCGAGCCCGCCGAGGCCAAGACGCCCGTCCTCACGAAGGACGCCCCCGCCAAGGCCGAGGCCCCGGAGCCGGGCAAGCGCTGACCTGATCGCTCTGCGAAGGGGGGTGCCGCATACACCGCGGCACCCCCCTTCGCGTTCGCCGAATCCAGCCCCGCCGGCGTCCGAGCCTGGTCGGGGCGGAGCCCTGGGACAGGGCGCCGCGCCACATCAAGCCCCGCCGGCGATTGAGGCGCGGGGTCCGGGGCGGAGCCCTGGGATACGGCGCCGCGGACGGTCACGGTCGGTCGTCGGGGGGTTTCGGGCGGAGCCCGGGGCGGGGGCTCCGCGTGAACGGCGGCCGGGGTCAGCGGGCGGCCATGCGAGCGGCGAGCTCAAGGGTGCGGTGCGCCGCGGCCACGACCGCCGGATCCACGAACCGCCCGTCGGGCAGGGCCAGCGCACCCGGCGTGGCGCGGGCGGCGCTCAGCACCTCCACGGCGGCGCTGACCTCCTCGTCCGCCGGAAGGTAGGCCCGCTCGATCACCGGGAGCTGGCGCGGATGGATCGCCGCCCGGCCGAGGAAACCCAGGGAGCGGCCGCGGGCGCACGAGACGGCCAGCGACTCCAGGTCCCGGATGTCGGGGAACACCGACTGCGCCGGGGGCGTCAGCCCCGCGGCCCGGGCCGCGACCACCACCCGGGAGCGGCACCAGTCCAGGCCCGTCTCCGCGCTGACGGCCAGGTCGGCCCGCAGGTCCGCCTCGCCGAGGGAGAGCCCGCGCAGGGCGGGGTGCGCACGGGCGATCTCGTACGCGCGCTCCACGCCCACGGCCGATTCGAGCAGGGCGTGCAGGTTCACCCCGCCGGTGCGCTCCGCGACGGCCGTGATCTGCCCCGGGGCGCTGATCTTGGGCAGCCGCAGCCCCGCGAGTCCGTGCAGCCCGCCGAGCGCGGTGAGGTCGGCGCCGCCCCAGGGCGATTCCAGGGCGTTGACGCGGACGTGGACGGGGAGCGGGGGCCGCTCGGCGAGCAGATCGGCGGTCGCGGCGCGCGCGTACTCCTTGCGCGAGGCCGGTACCGCGTCCTCCAGGTCGACGATGACGGCGTCCGCCCCGCAGCCCAGGGCCTTGGCGACCACCTGGGGACGGTCGCCGGGCGCGTACAGCCAGGTCAGGATCACAGGGCTCCCTCGGTCCGCAGTGCGGTGATCTCGGCCTCGGTCAGCCCGAGCTCGGTCAGGACCTCGTCGGTGTCCGCGCCGTGCGGGCGGCCCGCCCAGCGGATCCCGCCCGGGGTCTCGGAGAGCCGGAAGAGGATGTTCTGCATGCGCAGCGGGCCCAGCTCCGGGTCCTCGACCTCGGTGACCGTGTCGAGGGCCGCGAACTGCGGGTCGGCCATCACGTCCCGGATGTCGTAGACCTGGGCGACGGCCGCCTCGGCCTCCTCGAACGCGGCGACCACCTCCTCGGCCTTGTGCCGGGCGATCCAGCCGCCGACCGCCTCGTCCAGCACGTCCGCGTGCCGGGCCCGCCCGGCGCCGGTCGCGAACCAGGGCTCGGCGATCAGCTCGGGCCGGCCCACCAGCCGCACCACCCGCTCGGCGATGGACTGCGCGGAGGCGGAGACCGCCAGCCAGCGCCCGTCGGCACTGCGGTAGGTGTTGCGGGGGGCGTTGTTCGCGGAGCGGTTGCCGGTGCGCGGCTGGACGTAGCCGAGCTGGTCGTACCAGAGCGGGTGCGGGCCGAGCACGGTGAGGATCGGCTCGACGATCGCCAGGTCCACGACCTGACCGTGCCCGGTGCGGTCCCGCCCGGCGAGGGCGGTCATCACGGCGTACGCGCAGGTCAGCGCGGCGATCGAGTCGGCGAGCCCGAAGGGCGGCAGGGTCGGCGGCCCGTCCGGCTCCCCGGTGATCGCGGCGAAACCGCTCATCGCCTCGGCGAGCGTTCCGAAGCCCGGACGGTGGGCGTACGGGCCGTGCTGGCCGAAGGCCGTGACGCGCGCCAGGACCAGGCGCGGGTTGGCGGCGGACAGCTCGGGCCAGCCCAGCCCCCACTTCTCCAGGGTGCCGGGGCGGAAGTTCTCGACGACCACGTCGGCGGTGGCGGCCAGGCGCAGCAGGGTGTCCCGGCCGCCCGGGGCGGACAGGTCGAGCGTCATCGTCCGCTTGTTCCGGCCGAGGAGCTTCCACCACAGGCCGATGCCGTCCTTGGCGGGGCCGTGGCCGCGCGAGGGGTCGGGACGGCCGGGGTGCTCGACCTTGACGACCTCGGCGCCGAAGTCGCCGAGCAGGGTGGCGGTCAGCGGCCCGGCGAAGAGCGTGGCCAGGTCGAGCACCCGGAGCCCTTCCAGCGGCCCTTGCCCTGGCCGGGCTTCGGCGGGGGCGGTGGCTTCGGTGGGGCCGGGCGCGCGCCGGGGCGTCTCCTCGGGCGCCGAACGGTGTCCGGGGTCGGAAAGCGCGGCGGTGGTGCGTTCGGCGCCCTGCGGGGATCGCTCCGACACACTCCCAGCCCCGCCGGAGCAGCTCGGGGGCCGGCGCCCGTCGGAGGTCACGAGGCGGCTCCGCGCTGCGCCGCGGCGAAGACGTCGGTCTCGGCGCGGGTCGGCATCGAGTCCTGGGCTCCCGGGCGCTGGACGGAGAGCGCGGCCGCCGCCGAGGCCCAGCGCAGGGCCTCGGGCATCGGCCGGCCCTCGCCCAGGGCCACGGCGAGGGCGCCGACGAAGGTGTCCCCGGCGGCGGTCGTGTCCATGGCCCGCACCCGGGGCGCGGGCACGGTCAGCGGCTCCCGGCCGCGGGCGGCGTACAGCGCCCCCGCCGCTCCGAGGGTGATCACCACCTCGGGCACGTCGGCCAGCAGGGCCTCGGCGCACTGGAGGGGGTCGGTGAGCCCGGTGAGGGCCGCGGCCTCGTGTTCGTTCGGGACGAGGAGGTCGGTGGCGGCGAGCAGATCGGCGGGCAGCAGCTGGGCGGGGGCCGGGGTGAGCACCGTACGGACGCCGTGCGCGCGGGCGGCGCGGGCCCCGGCGAGGACGGCGGAGAGGGGCAGTTCGAGCTGGAGGAGGAGGGAACCGGCGGCGGCGATCCGGGCCTCGTCCCCCGTCTCCAGACCGGTGACGGCGGCGTTCGCGCCGGGGATGACGATGATGCTGTTGCCGCCCTCGTCGTCCACCGTGATGTGGGCGGTGCCGCTGGCGCCCTCGACGGTGCGCAGGGCCGCCGTGTCGACCCGGGCCGCGGTGAGCGCGGAGCGCAGCCGTACGCCGAACTCGTCGGCCCCGACCGCGCCGATCATCACCACCTCTCCGCCGGAGCGGGCGGCGGCGACGGCCTGGTTGGCGCCCTTGCCGCCGGGGACCGTGCGGAAGGCCCGGCCGGTGACGGTCTCCCCGAGGCGGGGGGCCTTGGGGACGTAGGCGACGAGGTCCATGTTCGTACTGCCGAGCACGGCGATGGCCGTCATGAGCGTGCTGCCTCCTGTGCGGTGAGATGGGCGAGGGCGTCGAAGCCGATGCCGTCGAAGCCGGGGACGGTGGTGGCGAGGCGGTTCTTCAGCGGCGCCGTCCAGCGGTGCGGGAGGGCGTCCGGGGAGCCGGTGAGCAGCCCGGCGAGGGCACCGGCCGTGGCCCCGTTGGAGTCGGTGTCCCAGCCGCCGGACACGGCGCGGCAGACGGAGTGCGAGAAGTCCCCGTCGGCGTGGGTGAGGGCGGCGGCGATCAGCGCGGTGTTGGGGACGGCGTGGACCCAGTGGTAGTGCCCGTAGCGGGCGTGCAGCCGGTCGACGACGAGGTCGAAGTCCTCCGGCTCCGCGCGGGCCGCCCGGATCCCGAAGCGGACGGCCTCGGCGAGGCGCGAGCGGGGCGGTACGAAGGCCAGCCCGGTCCGGAGCGCGGTGTGGACGTCCGACCGGCCGGTGGCGGCGGTGGCGGTGGCGGCCGCGACGAAGAGGGCGGCGTAGACGCCGTTGCCGGTGTGGGTCAGGGCGGCGTCCCGGTAGGCCTGGGCCGCGGCGGTGGCCGGATCGCCCGGATTGGTCCAGCCGTGGACATCGGCGCGGATGAGGGCGCCGATCCACTCGCGGAAGGGGTTGTGGTGGGTGGCGGTGACGGGCGGCTCCAGGCCGAGGAGGAGATTGCGGTAGGCGATGCGCTCGGCGGTGAAGGTCCGCCCGGCCGGCAGCTCGTCGAGCCAGAGGCGGGCCACGTCGGCGGTGGTGAAGCCCTTGCCGTGGCGCTGGAGCAGGAGCAGCCCGAGGAGGGGGTAGTTGAGGTCGTCGTCCTCGGGCATGCCGTCGATGTTCTCGGCGAGGGAGGTGGGGGCGGAGCGGCGGTTCCAGGGGTGGGCGGCCAGCACCCGGGGCGGTACGCCGCGTTCGCTGAACCAGTCGTTCAGCGGCCAGTTGCCGGCGGCGCGGGCCAGGGCCCGGATCCCCTCCAGGGGCAGCTTCTCGACGGGCTTCCCGAGCAGACACCCGACGGCCCGCCCGAGCCAGGCGGCTTCCAGCCGGGTCCGCAGCCGGGTGGCCTCCGGCCCGGTCGTCAGCAGGGGGTGCGGCCCGGCGCCGCCCGGCGGTTGCGCCGCGCGGGCGCCGGCCGGGGGTGCGGGTTCCGCTGCGCGGGCCGGGCCGTGGCCGGGCTCCGGCTCCGTGCCCGGGGGCGTCGCCCTGGGCGCCGCCTCTGTTGTGCGGGCCGGTGCGGTTCCGGGGGCGCCGGGCGGCCGGGATTCCCGCCCCGCGGCGGGCGGTCCGGCCGTGGCCTCTGCTGCACGGGCCGGTGCGGGGCGCGGGGTGGTGGCCCGTGTCCCCGGACCTGCGGTCGGGTGTTCGCCCGGGTGGTCCGGCGGGTCTGGCGGGTCCGGGAGTTCGGTGGGCCGGTCCGCCGGTCCGCCGGGGGTCAGTTGCCGGGGATCGGGTGCGGGCAGGGCCTCCGCTGCGCGGGGCGGGCCGTGGCCGGGCTCCGGCTCCGTGCCCGGGGGCGTCGCCCCGGGCGCCGCCTCTGTTGTGCGGGCCGGTGCGGCTCCGGGGGCGCCGGGCGGTCCGGCCGTGGCCTCTGCTGCACGGGCCGGTGCGGGGCGCGGGGTGGTGGCCCCGTTCCCCGGCCCTGCGGGCGGTCGGGCCGCCGGGTCCGGGAGGGCGGTGCGCCGTTCCACGTGATCCGGGGTCGGCCAGGTGGCCCGGATGGCGGGCCAGGAGTGGGGTTCGTCGGCTCCGGAGGGGGGTGGGAGTTGTGCCAGGGCGTCCAGGAGGCGGGTGGCCAGGGCGCGGAGTTCCGGTGGGGCGGGGGTGGGGGAGGCGCCCGCGCGGTCCGGGGCGGGGTGGCCGCCTGCCGCGAGCCAGGCGCGCAGGGCGGGGGCCGGATCCCGGCCGTCCTCCGCCGCCTGGCGCAGCTCGTGCCCGACCAGGTCCTCGGGCTGCGCCCAGGTGAGCCGGAGCGGTTCGCACGCCGGGCCCGCCCCCTGGGCCGTCCGCGGCGGGCGCGCAGGAGCGGCCGGGGCCGGCCCGGCGGTGCCCGTCACCGGGGGTCCGCGATCGCGGTGAAGGCCGACTCGTGGGACCGGCGGCGGGAGCGGTCGAGGGCGAAGATCTCCCGGGCCACCGCGGCCAGCGCGTCCGCCGGGGCGTGCAGGTCGAGGCGGCTGGCCTCGGCTACCTGCTTGGCCCAGGCGGCCGGGACCACGGCCTCGCCGCCCAGGGCCCCGGCGATCGCCCCCGCCATGGTGGCGATGGAGTCGCAGTCCCGGCCGTAGTTGACCGCGCCGAGCACCGCGGTCTCGTACCGCCCGTCCGCGACGAGCAGCATCCCCAGCGCGACCGGGAGCTCCTCGATGGCGTGCAGGCGGGAGGGACGGCGGGCGCCGAGCGACGGGTCGCGGTAGTCCGGGCCGACCGAGTCGTACGGGGTCACCGCCGCCCGCAGCGGGGCCAGCGCCGACTCGAAGTCCCGATGGCCGGCGGCCACTTCGCGGACGGCCGCGATCGCGTCGCGCGTGCCGTCCTTGGCCAGGGACAGGGCCGTGTCCACCACCGAGGCGGCCGTCGCGCCCGGCACGCACGCGGCCGCCACCGCCGCCGCGAACACGCCCGCCGCCTCCCGTCCGTACGACGACTGGTGCGCACCGGCGATGTCCAGCGCCTCCGCGTACGCGCCCGCCGGATTGCCCGCGTTGGCGATGCCCACCGGCGCCATGTACATCGCCGCGCCGCAGTTGACGATGTTGCCGTTGCCGGCCTCGCGGGGGTCGGCGTGTGCGTAGTGCAGCCGGGTCACGATCCACTTCTCGGCGAGGAAGATCCGCTGCAACGGCAGTGCCTCGGCCTCCAGTTCCGGGATCCAGCGGGGCGTGGACATCAGGTCGGGGACCAGGTGGTCGGCGATCGCGTAGGCGTCGAGGTGGTCCCGTACGGCCTCGTAGACCCGTACCAGCGCGTGCGTCATCAGGGTGTCGTCCGTGACGTGCCCGTCGCCCTTGTGGTACGGCGCGATGGGGCGGGCCGTGCGCCAGTCCTCGTGCCAGGGGCCGACGATGCCGTGCACGCGGCCGCCGTGCCGTTCCACGATCTGGTCCGGGGTCCAGCCCTCCACCGGGCCGCCGAGCGCGTCGCCGACGGCGGCTCCGACGAGAGCGCCGCGGGCCCGGTCCTCCAACGTGAGCGTCATGTCCGAATCATCCCTTGGGTGAGGTGAGTTCCGTGGCCGCGAGGAGCGCGGCGAGTTCCACGAGGTCGGTGCCGGCGAGACGCGGGAGGGCGCAGCCGGAGAGGGTGCGGCACGCCTCGCGCCAGGCGGCGGGGATCGAGTCGCCGCCGCCGAGGACGCCGGTCAGCGCGCCGGCCAGAGCGGGGGCGGAGTCCGCGACGCGGGACAGGCAGGCGGCGGCCGGGACGGCCTCGGTCATCCTGCCGCGGGCGGCGGTGGCGAGGGCGAGGGCCACGGGGACGGTCTCGGCGGCGGCGATCCCGTAGCTGTAGACGTGGTCGACGATCTCGTGTTCGAGGGTGGGGACGATGGCGAAGGCGCCGCCGTCCTTGTGGGTACGGGCGAGGCGGACGGCGTGCCGGGCGTTGCGGCCGATCTCGGTGGCCTCGGGGAGCTGCGCGAGGGCGGCGTCCACGGCGGCGTCGACGGCGTCGTCGGCACCGGTGGCGCTCAAGGCGGTGGCGATGGCGGCGGCCATGGCGCGGGCGCCGTGCACCCCGTCGCCGTCCTGGGTGTAGCGGGCGTCGAACTCGGCGAGGTCGGCCGCGGCCCGGGCGTCGCCGGGATGCACGACGGCGAGGACGCAGGCGCGGACGCAGGCGGCGTCGTCGAAGTAGTGCGGGTTGTCGTGGCCGGTGGCGGGCGGGCGCAGACCGGTGGCGAGATTGCCGAGTCCGGCGCGGACGGAGATCCGGGCGCGGAGGGGGAGGACGGCGGACTCGACCTCGGGTGCGCGTTCCGCTGCCGCGGCGACCTCGGAGGCGAGGGCGTTCCACGCGAGGTCGATGGCGGCGCGCATGCGGCGGGACCGGGAGAGGTCGCTGAGCAGTACACCGGCGGCGGTGAGGACGGACTCGGCGACGAAGGCGGCCCATTCGGCGTCGTCTGAGGGGCCGAGGCGGAGCGGTTCGGGCGGCTGGTTGAGGGCGATGGGGACGGGGAGGGTGGTGGTGGCGTTCTGCTCGGCGAAGGTGTCGAGCTCGCGGGTGAGGCGGCGGGTCCACTCGGGCATCCGGCTGGCGCGGTGGCGGGCGGCGGGCCACCCGGCCGCGTCGCCTGCGGCGAGCCCGAGCAGAAGGCCCTCGATGGGCCGGGCCCCTGCGGGGAGCTCGGCGGGACGCTCCGGGGTCCGGACCCTGATCCCGGCCACGACCCCGGCCATGACCCTCGCACCGGTCCCGGACACCGTCTCGACTCCGGTCGTGCCCGCGGCTGCGGCCGTACGGGCCTGCACCCGGGCGGGGTCGGCCGTACCTGCAGCGTGCTGCCCGACCCGGACCACGGTCCCTGCCCCGGCGGCCGCCCCGGGCACCGCCTCGGCCCCGGTCGTGCCTGCGGCTGCGGTCGTACGGGCCTGCGCCCGGGCGGGCTCGGCCGTGCCCGCAGCGTGCTGCCCGACCCGGACCACGGTCGCTGCCCCCGCGGCCGCCCCGGGACCGCCGACCCCGGCCACGGGGACCACGGTCCCGGCCCCCGCCCCGGCTCCGGTCCCGGGCGCGCCCGGGGCGTGCTGCCCGGCGCGGACCACGACACGCGCCCCCGCCCCCGCGCCCAGGAGCTTCCGCCCGGCCGGGGACGGGTCCCCGGGTCCCCGCTCGCCCGGAGGCACGATCCCGGGCCGAGGCTCTGCCGAGGCCATACCCGGGGGCGGGGTCACGGGCCCTCGTTCCGCCGGGGCCGGACCCATACCCGGGGGCGGGGTCACGGGCTCCCGTTCCGCCGGGGCAGGGGGCAGGGTGTGCAGTGGCGCGCCGGCTTGAGCTCGGCCCCAGGGGGGTGGGCTCCCGAGGCCCCGCTCGGTCGAGGGCAGGCCCTCGGGCCCCTGCTGCTCCGCCGGGATCACCGGGGCCGGCCCCGGCAGCCGAAGGGGCGGTGCCTCGGCCCGGGGGGCCCGGTCATTCGGGGGCGGGTCCCCGGGGCCCCGCTCTACCGGTGCCGCAGCCGTGCCCGTACTCGGGGTCGGATTCGCCGGGGGCAGCGCCGGCGTCCGGTCGTCCGGGGTGAGGGTCATCGGGCGGCCTCGCATTCCGGGGTGAGGAGGTCCGCGATGTCCAGGACGTGGTAGCCCCGCATCGAGGGGAGGCAGCTGCCGCGGACCGGGCCGATGGCCGAGGACCAGGCGGCGGGGATCGCGGCGGCGCCCGACAGGGCGCCGGCCAGGGCGCCCGCCACCGCCGCGGTGGTGTCGGCGTCGCGGCCCATGTTCACGGCGGTGAGGACGGAGGACGGGAAGTCGCCCCGGCAGGCGGCGAAGGCGCCGAAGGCCAGGCCCACCGCCTCCGGGGCCAGGTCGGTCCACGGGTAGCCGCCGATGACCACCGCCGAGCGCACCGCCCGTTCGCCGCGCGGGGCGGCGGTGACCGCCCGGCGCAGGGAGCGGGCCGTCCAGGAGTCGGACGGGATCACGGACAGGGCCGCCGAGATCACCGAGGCGGGGGAGCCGCCCGCCATGGCCGCGGCCACGCCCGCCGCGACCGCCTGGCCGCCGTAGATGCCCTCGCCGTCGTGGCTGACCGAGCCGTCGATTGCGACGAGCCGGGCCGCTTCCGCGGGCCGGCCCGCGGCGAAGACGCCGAACGGCGCGGCCCGCATGGCCAGGCCGTCCGACCACGCGTGCCGGTGCTGGGCGGAGATGGGCGCGGCCAGGCCCCGGCGGAGGTTCTCCAGGGTGCCGCGCTCCGAGAACCCGGCGCCCCGGAACGGGCCTTCGTCGAGGTCGGCGATCCAGTGGTGCCAGGCCCGCTCCACGTGGGAGACGGTGAGCGCCGAGCCGTGGCGGGCCAGCAGCAGCCCCGAGAAGATCGCGTACTCGGTGTCGTCCGTGCCCGCCGGGTCCTCCGACACGAACCCCTCGATGCGGCCCCACTTCGCCCGGATCTCCGACGGCTTCATGTTCTCCGCGGGGGCGCCCAGCGCATCGCCGACGGCGAGTCCGAGAAGAGCGCCCCTGGCCCGTTCGAGGAGGACCTGCGGATTGCATGCAATCAGCTTCATCGGCTCCATGGCGCGCCTCTCCCACATTGGATGGGGCTCATCATGAGCCCTTGGGGGATTTGTGCCATGGCATGTGGTTTGTCGCTCGTCGCGAAACACCCCGCGAACACCCTCGTCACCCGGTCGCCGACCCGCAAAAGCCCAGGTAAGTACGGCCTTCCTTGCTGGCGGGCGACAGAAATCGTGCGTAGTTTCGAGGTGTTCAGGGGGAGCGGGGCGCGTTGCGGCGTCCGATCGCACATTTGGGGAGATTCCACGCATGTCCATCATCGACATCGAAGCACCGCTGCACACCGCGCACCGCGACAACCACACCCACCGCGACGTCAACGGCGGATGGCTGAGGCCGGCCGTCTTCGGCGCCATGGACGGGCTCGTCTCGAACCTCGCCCTGATGACCGGTGTGGCCGGCGGCGCCGTCGCCCCGCAGACCGTCGTCATCACCGGACTGGCGGGGCTCGCGGCGGGTGCCTTCTCGATGGCGGCCGGCGAATACACCTCCGTCGCCTCGCAGCGCGAACTGGTCCTCGCCGAACTGGACGTGGAGCGGCAGCAGTTGCGCAAGCACCCGATCGACGAGATGGAGGAGCTCGCCGAGCTCTACGTCTCCCGCGGCGTCGAGCCGTCGCTCGCCCGCGAGGTCGCCATGCAGCTCTCGCGCGATCCCGAGCAGGCGCTGGAGATCCACGCCCGCGAGGAGCTCGGGATCGACCCCGACGACCTGCCCTCGCCGCTGGTCGCCGCGGTCTCGTCGTTCGGTTCGTTCGCGCTGGGCGCGCTGCTCCCCGTACTGCCGTATCTGCTCGGCGCCACCGCCCTGTGGCCCGCGGTGCTGCTCGCGCTGGCCGGGCTCTTCGCCTGCGGTGCGGTCGTCTCCCGGGTCACCGCGCGGTCCTGGTGGTACAGCGGCGTACGCCAGCTGGCCCTGGGTGGCGCGGCCGCCGGTGTGACGTACATCCTGGGAACCTGGATCGGCGGAGCCATAGGCTGACCGCGGCTGGAGTGAGACACTATGCAGTACGCAACATAAGTAGTCCGTTACCCGGCGGTTTCGAATCCGTGTCCGCCGGGAATCACACCAGGGCTCCGGGCAACGATGCCCGCCCTGCACCGGGACCTCCGCCTCGCGCGATACCTCCGTAGAGCGCCGCGAAAGTCCCCTCTTTCTGCCTCGTGCAGTCCGCATGCTGGAATGGCGTATCCGCTTCTCGGGATTGTCGTCATCATGTAATCTGCACGAAATTTCGCAGAGGGCCAACGTCGTCCCTCGGCTATGCACATATGCCACGACGACGACGGGAGAGCCGATGCGTTCCGCATCCACGCACTCCGCGACCGGCTCCAGCACCACCGCCTGGTCGCCCATGGACGGTCGCCCCGCCCAGCAGGGCATGTACGACCCGCGCAACGAGAAGGACGCCTGTGGCGTCGGATTCGTGGCGAACCTCACCGGCGAGGCCACCCACACACTCGTTGAGCAGGCCCTGACCGTATTGCGGAACCTCGAGCACCGCGGCGCGACCGGCTCCGAGCCGGACTCGGGCGACGGCGCCGGAATCCTCAGCCAGGTCCCCGACGCGTACCTGCGCGAGGTGGCCGGCTTCGAGCTCCCCGCCGCCGGCGGCTACGCCGTCGGTATCGCCTTCCTCCCCGCCGACGGCACCGCACAGGCCGTCGCCGTGGAGCAGATCGAGGCCATCGCCGCCGAGGAGAACCTCACGGTCCTCGGCTGGCGCGAGGTCCCGGTCACCCCGGACCTGCTCGGCAACGGCGCCCGCGCCACCATGCCGGCCTTCTCGCAGCTGTTCGTGAGCAACGGCAGCACGGGCATCGAGCTGGACCGCAAGGCCTTCGTGCTGCGCAAGCGCGCCGAGCGCGAGGCCGGTGTCTACTTCCCGTCGCTCTCCGCCCGCACCATCGTCTACAAGGGCATGCTGACCACCGGCCAGCTGGAGCCCTTCTTCCCGGACCTCTCCGACCGCCGCTTCGCCTCGGCCGTCGCCCTGGTCCACTCGCGCTTCTCCACGAACACCTTCCCGTCGTGGCCGCTCGCCCACCCGTACCGCTTCGTCGCGCACAACGGCGAGATCAACACGGTCAAGGGCAACCGCAACTGGATGAAGGCCCGCGAGTCCCAGCTGGCCTCCGAGGCCTTCGGCGACGGCGTGCTGGACCGGATCTTCCCGATCTGCACCCCGGACGCCTCCGACTCGGCCTCCTTCGACGAGGTCCTGGAGCTCCTCCACCTCGGCGGCCGCTCCCTCCCGCACAGCGTGCTGATGATGATCCCGGAGGCGTGGGAGAACCACACCTCCATGGACCCGGCCCGCCGCGCGTTCTACAAGTACCACTCGACGCAGATGGAGCCCTGGGACGGCCCGGCCTGCGTCACCTTCACCGACGGCACCCAGGTCGGCGCGGTCCTCGACCGCAACGGTCTGCGCCCCGGCCGCTACTGGGTCACCGACGACGGCCTCGTCGTCCTCGGCTCCGAGGTCGGCGTGCTCGACATCGACCCGGCCAAGGTCGTCCGCAAGGGCCGCCTGCAGCCCGGCAAGATGTTCCTCGTCGACACCGCCCAGAAGCGGATCATCGAGGACGACGAGATCAAGAACGAGCTGGCCGCCGCCGCCCCCTACGCGGAGTGGCTGGAGACCGGCGAGATCGAGCTGTCGGACCTGCCCGAGCGCGAGCACATCGTGCACACCCACGCCTCGGTCACCCGCCGCCAGCAGACCTTCGGCTACACCGAGGAAGAGCTGCGCGTCATCCTCGCGCCGATGGCCCGTACCGCCGGCGAGCCGCTCGGCTCCATGGGTACGGACTCCCCGATCGCCGCCCTGTCCGAGCGCCCCCGGCTGCTCTTCGACTACTTCACCCAGCTCTTCGCGCAGGTCACCAACCCGCCGCTGGACGCCATCCGCGAGGAGCTCGTCACCTCGCTGCTGTCCTCGCTCGGCCCGCAGGGCAACCTGCTGGAGTCGACCGCCGCGTCCTGCCGCAGCGTCACCCTGCCCTTCCCGGTGATCGACAACGACGAGCTGGCCAAGCTCATCCACATCAACGCCGACGGCGACATGCCGGGCATGAAGGCCGCCACGCTCTCCGGCCTCTACCGGGTCTCCGGCGGCGGCGAGGCCCTGGCCGCCCGCATCGAGCAGATCCGCGCCGAGGCCGACGCGGCCATCGCCAACGGCGCCCGCCTGATCGTCCTCTCGGACCGCCACTCGGACGCCGAGCACGCGCCGATCCCGTCGCTGCTGCTCACCTCCGCCGTGCACCACCACCTCATCGCCACCAAGCAGCGCACCCAGGTGGGTCTGCTGGTCGAGGCCGGTGACGTCCGCGAGGTCCACCACGTCGCCCTGCTCATCGGCTACGGCGCGGCCGCGGTCAACCCGTACCTCGCCATGGAGTCCGTCGAGGACCTGCTGCGCGCCGGTACCTTCCTGTCCGGCCTGGAGCCGGAGCAGGCCATCAAGAACCTGATCTACGCGCTCGGCAAGGGCGTCCTGAAGGTCATGTCCAAGATGGGCATCTCCACCGTCGCCTCCTACCGCGGCGCCCAGGTCTTCGAGGCCGTCGGCCTGAACGACGAGTTCGTCGAGACCTACTTCAACGGCACCGCCACCAAGATCGGCGGCGCCGGCCTGGACGTCATTGCCAAGGAGGTGGCCGCGCGCCACGCCAAGGCGTACCCCGTCTCCGGCATCGCGGCCACGCACCGCGCGCTGGAGATCGGCGGCGAATACCAGTGGCGCCGCGAGGGCGAGCCGCACCTGTTCGACCCGGAGACGGTCTTCCGCCTCCAGCACGCCACCCGCAACCGCCGGTACGACATCTTCAAGCAGTACACGGCCCGGGTGAACGAGCAGTCCGAGCGCCTCATGACGCTCCGCGGCCTGTTCGGCTTCAAGGCCGACCGCGAAGCCATCTCCCTCGACGAGGTCGAGTCGGTCGCCGACATCGTCAAGCGCTTCTCCACCGGCGCCATGTCGTACGGCTCCATCTCCAAGGAGGCGCACGAGACCCTCGCCATCGCCATGAACCAGCTGGGCGCCAAGTCCAACACCGGTGAGGGCGGCGAGGACCCGGACCGCCTGTACGACCCGGCGCGGCGCTCGTCCATCAAGCAGGTCGCCTCCGGCCGCTTCGGCGTGACCTCGGAGTACCTGGTCAACGCGGACGACATCCAGATCAAGATGGCGCAGGGCGCCAAGCCCGGCGAGGGCGGCCAGCTGCCCGGCCACAAGGTGTACCCGTGGGTCGCCAAGACCCGCCACTCCACCCCGGGCGTCGGCCTGATCTCCCCGCCGCCGCACCACGACATCTACTCCATCGAGGACCTGGCTCAGCTGATCCACGACCTCAAGAACGCCAACCCGGTCGCCCGCATCCACGTGAAGCTGGTCTCCGAGGTCGGCGTGGGCACGGTCGCCGCGGGTGTCTCCAAGGCCCACGCGGACGTCGTCCTCATCTCCGGCCACGACGGCGGAACGGGCGCCTCCCCGCTCACCTCGCTCAAGCACGCGGGCGGCCCCTGGGAGCTCGGCCTCGCCGAGACCCAGCAGACCCTGCTGCTCAACGGGCTGCGCGACCGGATCGTCGTCCAGACCGACGGCCAGCTCAAGACCGGCCGCGACGTGGTCATCGCCGCGCTGCTCGGCGCCGAGGAGTTCGGTTTCGCGACCGCCCCGCTCGTCGTCTCCGGCTGCGTCATGATGCGCGTCTGCCACCTGGACACCTGCCCGGTCGGCATCGCCACCCAGAACCCGGTCCTGCGCGACCGCTTCTCCGGCAAGCCCGAGTTCGTCGTCAACTTCTTCGAGTACATCGCGGAGGAGGTGCGCGAGATCCTCGCCGAGCTGGGCTTCCGCACGATCGAGGAGGCCGTCGGCCACGCCGAGCTCCTCGACACCACCAAGGCCGTCACGCACTGGAAGGCGCAGGGTCTCGACCTGGAGCCGCTCTTCTACGTGCCGGAGCTGCCCGAGGGCGCGGTCCGCCACGCCCTGATCGAGCAGGACCACGGTCTGGAGAAGGCCCTCGACAACGAGCTGGTCGAGCTCGCCGCCGACGCGCTGAACGCCGAGACCGCCGAGGCGGCCCAGCCGGTCCGCGCCCAGGTCGCGATCCGCAACATCAACCGGACCGTCGGCACCATGCTCGGCCACCACGTCACCAAGAAGTTCGGTGGCGCGGGCCTGCCCGACAACACGATCGACCTGACCTTCACCGGCAGCGCCGGCCAGTCCTTCGGCGCCTTCGTGCCGAAGGGCATCACCCTCCGCCTGGAGGGCGACGCCAACGACTACGTCGGCAAGGGCCTCTCCGGTGGCCGCATCGTGGTCCGCCCGGACCGCGGCGCCGACCACCTCGCCGAGTACTCCACCATCGCCGGCAACACCATCGGCTACGGAGCCACCGGCGGCGAGATGTTCCTGCGCGGCCGCACCGGCGAGCGCTTCTGCGTCCGCAACTCGGGCGCGCTGGTCGTCTCGGAGGGCGTGGGCGACCACGGCTGCGAGTACATGACCGGCGGCCAGGCGGTCGTCCTGGGCGAGACGGGCCGCAACTTCGCGGCCGGCATGTCGGGCGGCGTCGCGTACGTCATCGACCTCGACCCGCACAACGTCAACGTCGGCAACGCGGGCGCCGTCGAGGCCCTGTCCGACACCGACAGGCAGTGGCTGCACGATGTGGTGCGCCGCCACGAGGAGGAGACCGGCTCGACCGTGGCCGCGAAGCTCCTGGCTGACTGGTCCGTCGCGGTGGACCGCTTCAGCAAGATCATCCCCACCACGTACAAGGCAGTGCTCGCCGCCAAGGACGCCGCTGAGCTCGCCGGACTCTCGGAATCCGAGACCACGGAGAAGATGATGGAGGCGGCGACCCATGGCTGACCCGAAGGGCTTCCTCACCACCGCGCGCGAGACCGCCTGCACCCGTCCCGTCGCCGATCGGCTGAAGGACTGGAACGAGGTCTACGTTCCGGGCTCCCTGCTCCCGATCATCAGCAAGCAGGCCGGCCGCTGCATGGACTGCGGCATCCCGTTCTGTCACAACGGATGCCCGCTCGGGAACCTGATCCCGGAGTGGAACGACTTCTCGTACCGCGAGGACTGGACCGCCGCCTCGGAGCGCCTGCACGCGACGAACAACTTCCCGGAGTTCACCGGGCGGCTGTGCCCGGCCCCCTGCGAGTCGGCGTGCGTGCTCGGCATCAACCAGCCCGCCGTCACCATCAAGAACGTCGAAGTCTCGATCATCGACAAGGCGTGGGACAACGGCGACGTCACCCCGCAGGCGCCGGAGCGGCTGTCCGGCAAGACGGCCGCCGTCATCGGCTCAGGGCCGGCGGGCCTCGCCGCCGCCCAGCAGCTGACCCGGGCCGGCCACACCGTGGTCGTGTACGAGCGCGCGGACCGCATCGGCGGCCTGCTGCGCTACGGCATCCCCGAGTTCAAGATGGAGAAGGTGCACATCAACCGCCGCATCGAGCAGATGCGCGCGGAGGGCACCAAGTTCCGCACCGGCATCGAGGTCGGCCGCGACATCACCGCCACCGACCTGCGCAAGCGGTTCGACGCGGTGGTCATCGCGGCGGGCGCCACCGTCTCCCGCGACCTGCCGGTCCCGGGCCGCGAGCTGAACGGCATCCACTTCGCCATGGAGTACCTGCCGCTCGCCAACAAGGTCCAGGAGGGCGACTTCATGGCGCCCCCCATCACGGCCGAGGGCAAGCACGTGATCGTCATCGGCGGCGGCGACACCGGCGCGGACTGCGTGGGCACCGCCCACCGCCAGGGCGCGGCCTCGGTCACGCAGCTGGAGATCATGCCCAAGCCGGGCGAGGACCGGAACGCCAACCAGCCCTGGCCGACCTTCCCCATGCTCTACAAGGTCACCTCGGCCCACGAGGAGGGCGGCGAGCGGGTCTACTCCGTCTCCACCACCCACTTCGAGGGCGACGAGGACGGCAACGTCCAGGCCCTCCACCTGGTCGAGGTCGCCTTCGAGGGCGGCAAGCTCGTCCAGAAGCCCGGCACCGAGCGCGTCCTCCCCGCGCAGCTGGTCACCCTGGCGATGGGCTTCACGGGCACCGACCAGGAGAACGGCCTGGTCCAGCAGTTCGGCCTGGAGCTGGACCCGCGCGGCAACATCGACCGCGACGCCTCCTACGCGACCAACGTGGACGGCGTCTTCGTCGCCGGCGACGCGGGCCGCGGCCAGTCGCTGATCGTCTGGGCCATCGCGGAAGGCCGCTCGGCCGCCCGCGGCGTGGACCGCTTCCTGACCGGCAGCAGCGCCCTCCCGTACCCGGTCAAGCCGACGGATCGTTCTCTGACCGTGTAGTACGGGCAGCAGCACCCCGCCTCGCGAAGGGCGGGACCCCTCATGCGGTCCGTACAACGGCGTACGGAACTCCCGACACAGCGCCCGCCACGTCCCCGACCAGGGGTGGCGGGCGCTGTGGCGTGCCGGGGCTACTCGGGCTGGACGACCGTGGCGCCCCAGCGGGTGGACGGAGCCGAGGCCGTCACCCAGGCCCCGAAGCCGCCCTGCAGGCCGGTGCCGAGGGGGACGGTGACGCGCGCCGGGTCGCTCTCGGGGCACTCGACCGTGAAGGGGGCCGGGTCGCGGTCGGGGTGGTCGTTGAGGTGGAAGGCCACCTCTATGGTGCCGCCGCCCGCGCAGCCGAAGGTGATGAACGTGTCCAGCCGGGGCGAGAGGCCGCCCGAGACGAAGCCGCTGGAGCCGGCCTGCTCGGGTATCCAGATCAGCCCGTCGGGCCCGGGGTGGCCGACGATCTCGCCCCCCGCCGCGGCCTGGGCCGTGCCGACCGCCAGCGTCAGCGTGAGTGCTGCGGCCAGTGCGGCGATCGCGGCGGCCTTGCCGCGCCCGTGTGTCTGCTTCATGTGGTCCCCCATGGTGTCTTCGGTTCCGACTGGCACCGATCACGCTAACCAGCGGCACTGACAGCGGCCTGTGGCGTTGGGTAGTCGTATCAATCCGTTCCGATGTTTCACCGACCTGGTCGGGACTACGCTTTTTCGCGGAGCAAGAGCACTGTGGAAGCGGGGAGTTGGCTCGTGGCCAAGCAGAAGGATCTGAGCGGGGCGCAAACACCGGAGGAGTTCGCCCGCGAGGAACTGCGGCGCCACCGGGAAGCGGCCGGGCTGACCCAGGACGGCCTGGGCGAGCGGATCTTCACGAGCGGCACGTACGTCGGGCAGATGGAGTGCGGCACGCGGCGGCTGCGGCCGGAGATCGCGGAGCTCATCGACAAGGTGTTCGGTACGGGGGACTACTTCACCCGCCTGGCCAGGGCGTTCAAGTCGAAGCATGTCGAGTACTTCGCCGAGGCGGCCGAGCTGGAACGTCTGGCGACGGCCATCTTCGATTACGGCCCCACGCTCGTTCCCGGGCTGCTCCAGACAGCGGACTATGCGCGCGCCGTGATTCGGGCCGCTAGTCCCACCGGTCTGGGGGACCGTGTCGATTCCCTGATCGCGGCTCGCATGGAGCGTGCCCGAATTCTTGACGACCCAGATACCCCCGAATTGTGGGTTGTTCTGCACGAAGCCGTACTGCGTACGGCAGTCGGAGGGCACGCTGTGATGGCTGCCCAGCTGAGGCATATCTCCTCCTGCGTTCGCGCGCATCGGATCACCGTCCAGGTGGTGCCATTTGCGGCGGGTGCCCACGGTGCTCTGGGGGCGTATGTGCGCATCATGCAGTTCGTCGACGCACCCGACGCTGCTTACACGGAGGGCCCCCACGCAGGGCAGTTGCTCGACTGCCCGGCGCTGGTTCGGCGTCACTGGAGGTCATACGATCTTGCCAGGGCTGCCGCGCTGTCGCCGGAGGCGTCCCTGGCCTTGATTGAGTCGGTGGCGGAGGAGCACGCGAGATGCGCGCAGACGTGAACGGCCTGTCCTGGCGGAAGCCTTCGTACAGCAACGGGGAGGGCGGCGAGTGTGTAGAGGTCTCCGACGACCTCCCCGGCGTCGTCCCCGTCCGGGACACCAAGCTCGCGGGTGCCGGCCCGGTGTTGGTGTTCCCGGCCGCCGCGTGGGCTCCGTTCATCCGGGCTGTGAAGGGTCGAGCCTGATCTCGTGGCGCCACTGCTGACGTCCGGCCGGCGCGGCGCCCGTCGGTCCCCGGCCGGGAACCTGACGGGCGCCGGGCTTAAGGGTCGGTCGTGGGCGAGGGCGGCGGTCTCGCGTACGGCCGTGGCGACGGCCGGGGCGTCCTTCCTCAGGATCGCGCCGTGGTTGCTGGGGACCTTCGCGCTGAGCCGGATGTTCGGATTGCGCCGGAACACCGGGTCGAGGCCGGCGCGGATCCGTTCCTGCTCGTCGCCCTTGCTCCCGAAGGACGTTCCCGAAGCCAGTACGTACCGCACCGGG
This sequence comes from Streptomyces sp. NPDC001502, assembly GCF_042894785.1. NCBI lineage: Bacteria > Bacillati > Actinomycetota > Actinomycetes > Kitasatosporales > Streptomycetaceae > Streptomyces > Streptomyces sp. NPDC001502. The sequence continues at coordinate 164,791 of NZ_JBIAVW010000015.1, read as the reverse complement.
ACGGTGATGCCGTCCAGTACGGGGCCCAGTTCGCGCTCGCGGGCGAGCCGGCCGACCTCGATGTTGCTGTCGGCCATCTCTTCGGCGGTCATCCGCGGGGTCAGGCCCGTCGGGCGAAGCAGTGGCATGAGCGGGCCCATCCGCCTGAAGAACCTGCGGATCCCCCGCTCCATCTCCTCGGTGAGCCAGTCGTACGGTTGGGCGCCGTCCACCAGGACCGCACCGAGGGCGCGGTCCGGATTGCGGCTCGCCCAGTGGGCTCCGACGAACGCCCCGTAGGACCAGCCCACCACCAGCGCCCGGTCCACGTCCCTGGCCGCGAGCACGGCGTCGACGTCCCGGACGGCCGCCTCGAAGGAGTAGTCGGCCGAGCGCTTCGACTTCCTGCCGCGGGCCCGCTCGTCGTAGGTGATGTGCCGCCACCGGGGCCCCAGGTCGGCGATGACCCGCCGCCAGTACCCCTGGGTGGCGAAGTGGCCGTTGAGGTAGACCACGGGCGTGCCGGGGCCTCCGGTGTCGGTGACGGCCAGGGCCGTGTCGTCGACCGGCACCATGCCGGTCCATAAGGCCGTCATGCCGTGCCCCCGGCCGTGTCCTCGGCCTCCTCGGCGCGGGTGAGGGCTTCGGTCAGTTGCTTCTTCGCGCGGGCGGGGACGTAGCCACCCTCCGAGTAGTTCTGGGCGAACGCGTCGGCGAACTCCACCGGGTCCTCCCCGACGATCTCGCGTATCGGCGTTCCGTCCGCCGCGGCCTGCTCGAAGAGGTCGGCGAGGTCTTCGAACATCGACGCGTTGCTGTCGCCGTCGGCCGGCACGAAGTGCATCAGGTACCGCTCGATCGCCTCGACCGCCGTGCGCCGGCTCTCGGGGAGCTCCTTGACGCGCGCCTTGTACGCCCTCCAGCGCTTCTTCGGTCCGATCACCTTCGCGATGAAACCGCTCTTCTCACCATCGGACATGGTTACTCGCCCCCTTCGCGGAGCTGGTCCAGTCGTTCCGTGAGGAAGCTCCAGGTCCTCCAGAACTCTTCGAGGTACTCCCGCCCCTCGGGGTTGAGGGAGTACACCTTGCGCGGCGGCCCCTTCTCGGAAGGGACCTTCTCCACGTCGACGAGACCGCGCTTCTCGACCCTGACGAGCAGCGCGTAGATGGTCCCTTCGGCGATGTCGGAGAACCCCTGCTCCCGCAGCCATGCCGTGATCTCGTAGCCGTACGCGGGCCGGCCGGACAGGGTCGCGAGGACGATGCCCTCCAGCGTGCCCTTGAGCATTTCCGTCAGCAGTTTGGGCATGGAACACCTCCTCCCTGAGCTATTCGGTGTTGCTGAGTACTGGTACACCGTAACGCTGACTACCGGTACCTAGCAAGAGTGAATAGCCCGGAGGGCTGGCAACTCCGCTCCCTCGGACGGTGGTTGACAGTCGCCACATACGTAGAGTCCTATAGTGCTAGGAAGCTAGATGAATAGAGGAGGACAGTGATCGAGTTTCACCTCGATGCCCGGTCCGGCGTCGCTCCGTACATGCAGCTCGTCCACCAGGTGCGTCAGGCACTGCGATTGGGGCTGCTGTCCGAGGGGGACCGGCTGCCGACCGTCAAGGACGTCGCGGTCAGCGTGGCGATCAACCCGAACACCGTGCTCAAGGCCTACCGGGAGCTCGAATACGAGGGCCTGGTCGCGAAGAAGCCCGGGGTCGGCACGTTCATCTCCGGCACGCTCAGCGACGACTCGCTCTCCGAGCACGAGCCGCTGCGCCGGGAGTTGCAGCTGTGGCTCGACAAGGCACGAGCCGCCGGGCTGGGCGAGGAAAGCATCGAGGCCCTGTTCCTGAGCACCTTCCGCGCCCGGACCGGCACGGACCCGCACATCGAAGAGGAGAAATGACCGCAACCGCAATATTGGAAGCCCGCGCGCTGGGCAAGCGGTACGGCCGCAAAGAGGCGCTGAGCGACTGCACCCTGAGCGTGCCGTCCGGGCGGGTCGTCGGCCTGGTCGGGCCCAACGGGGCCGGAAAGTCCACCCTGTTGCAGCTGGCCTGCGGCCTGATCGGCCCGACCTCCGGCACCATCGAGGTGCTCGGCGGCCGGCCCGCCTCCGGGCCCGAGCAACTCGCCAAGGTCGGGTTCGTCGCCCAGGACACGCCCACGTACGCCGGGCTGTCCATCGCCGACCACCTGAAGCTGGGCGCCCGGCTCAACCCGGGCTGGGACGCACAGCTGGCGGGAGACCGGATCCGGCAGCTCGGCCTGGACCCCGCTCAGAAGGCGGGCAAGCTCTCCGGCGGCCAGCGCGCCCAGGTGGCCCTGACCCTCGCCGTCGCCAAACGGCCCGAGCTGCTGATCCTCGACGAGCCCGTCGCCGCCCTGGACCCGCTGGCCCGGCGGGAGTTCCTGCAGAGCCTGATGGAGGTCGTGGCCGAACACGGCACCACCGTCGTGCTCTCCTCGCACCTGGTGTCCGACCTGGAACGGGTCTGCGACCACCTGATCTCGCTGGTCGCCTCCCGGGTCCAGGTCGCGGGCGACGTCGACGACCTGCTCGCCACCCACTTCCGGCTCACCACCGCCCGCCGCGAGGCGGCCACCCTGCCCCGGGACATGCAGGTCATCCAGGAGACCCACACCGAGCGGCAGAGCACCTTCATCGTGCGCGCCGACAAGGCGCTCCAGGACCCCTCCTGGGTCATGGAGCCGCTCGACCTGGAGGACCTCGTCCTCACCTACATGAGTCAGGCCACGGCCGGGCCCGGCCCCCGACCCACCCGGGAGAACCAGCGATGATCTGGCTGACCTGGCGCCAGTACCGCGTCCAGACCCTCGCCGCGCTCGCCGTCCTGGCCGCGATCGCGATATTCCTCGTCGTCACCGGCCTCCGGATGCGCGAGGTCTACGACAGCACCGTCGCCGGCTGCGGCAGCGACTGCGAATCGGCGAAGAACGCCCTGGTCGTCGAGTACCAGACCCTGACCTACTACGTCACGAGCCTGCTGCTCGCCGCACCCGGCATCATCGGGATCTTCTGGGGCGCCCCGCTGATCGCCCGTGAACTGGAGACCGGCACCCACCGGCTCATCTGGAACCAGAGCATCACCCGGGGCCGCTGGCTCCTGGTCAAGCTCGGGGCCGTCGGCCTGATCGCCGTCGCCGTCACCGGGGTGCTCAGCCTCCTGGTGACCTGGTGGGCGAGTCCCATCGACCGGGTCAACCTGGACCGGTTCACCGCCCTCATGTTCAGCGGCCGCGGGATCGTCCCCCTCGGCTACGCGGCGTTCGCCTTCACCCTCGGCGCCGCCGCCGGACTGCTGATCCGGCGCACCGTGCCCGCGATGGCCGCGACCCTCGTCGCCTTCCTCGCGGTCCAGATCCTCGTGCCCTTCGCGATCCGCCCGCACTTCGTGACGCCGGAGCACACCGATGTCGCGCTCAGCTCCCTCGTGATGGCGCCGGTCGGAGGCGGCGAGGAGTCCGGTGCGATGAAGGGCGGCTGGAACGGGAACCACATCCAGCTGAAGGGCTCCGGGGACGATGCCCACCTGCGGATCGGGGTCCTCAGGCCCGGCGTCTGGGTCGTGTCCGATCTCGGCAGGGTGCTCGACCCCTCCGGCCAGGAGGTCCGCGGCGCCGAGGGCTGCGCGGAACCCAGGACCGACCCCTTCGAGTGCTTCGCCACCTCGAAGCACCACATCGAGGTCGACTACCAGCCCGCCGACCGCTACTGGACCTTCCAGTGGATCGAGACCGGGATCTTCCTCGCGCTCTCCGGCCTGCTCGCCGGGTTCTGCTCCTGGTGGCTGCGCCGCCGGGCGGCCTGACCCGGGCGAGGGGACGAGGGGATGAGGGGCGGCCGAAGCCAACGCAACTGGCTTCGGCCGCTCCCTCGACTCTACGGCCGCCGCGCCCGCGCCGTGGCGCGGTAGGTGCTCGGGGTCAGGCCCGTGTGACGGGACAGGTGGGTCCGGAGGGAGTCCGCCGTGCCGAGGCCGCTGCGGGCGGCCACCTGGTCCATCGGGAGGGTGGTGGTCTCCAGGATCTCGCAGGCGCGGTCCAGCCGCTGGTGCAGCAGCCACTGGAGGGGGCTGAGGCCCGTTTCGGCGCGGAAGCGGCGGGTCAGGGTCCGGGTGCTCGTGCCCGCGTGCCGGGCCAGCTCGGCCAGGGTCGTCGGCTCGTGCAGGCGGGCCAGCGCCCAGGCGCGGGTGGCCGCCAGGGAGGTGCCGCGCTCGGGCGGGAGCGGGGTCTCGATGAACTGGGCCTGGCCGCCCGGCCGTACGGGGGCCGCCACGACCAGACGGGCCGTGGTGTTCGCGACGGCGGCGCCGTAGTCGCGGCGCACCAGGTGCAGGCACAGGTCGATCCCGGCCGACATGCCCGCCGACGTCAGCACCCTGCCGTCCTCGACGAACAGCACGGCGGGCACGAGGTCGACCTCGGGGAAGAGCCGCCCGAATTCCGCGGACGCCGTCCAGAAGGTCGTGGCGCGGCGGCCTTCCAGGAGACCCGCCTGCGCGAGGACGAAGGCGCCCGTGCAGATGGAGGCGATGCGAGCGCCCCGCGCGGCGGCGGCCCGCAGGGCGTCCAGCACCCGGGGGTCGGGGCCCTCCCGGTCGGCCGTCCCCGTCACCATCACCGTGTCGGCCCGCTCCACCGCCTCCAGGCCGTGCGGCACCACCACGTCCGTGCCGTACCGCGCCTGCACCACGCCGGGGACGAGCGTGCAGACCGTCACCTCGTACGCAGGCTGCTCACCGACGGTCGTCGCGCCGAACACCACCCCCGGGATCGACAGGTCGAAGGTGGTGACCGGCGGGCACGCGATGACCGCGACGCGGTGCGGGGCAGTGATCGGCATGGCTCGAATCTCCGGATGGCTGGCATTTAGGCCACTACTGTACGGCCGCGCCCGGGACGAAGGTTGACCTGCAAGCAACAGCAACTCGTCGTACCAGCACAGGAGTACAGCCATGGCCCTGCACGTCATCACGGGCGCCGGTGCGATCGGCACCGCGACCGCACGCCTGCTCGCCGCATCCGGTGAGCGGGTCCGCGTCATCACCCGCAGCGGCGGCGGGCCCGATCTTCCGCTCGTCGAGCGGGTCGCCGCCGACATCACCGACACCGGCCGGCTCGCCGAGCTGCTGCACGGAGCCCGGACCCTCTACAACGCGGCCGCGCCGGCCTACCAGGACTGGCGGACCGCCTTTCCGCCCCTCGCCGCCTCACTGCTCGCCGCCGCCGAACGGACCGGCGCCGGCTACGTGATGCTGGGCAACGTGTACGGGTACGGGCCCGTCGAAGGCCCTCTCACGCCCGACCTGCCCATGAGGCCCAACTCCGACAAGGGACGGGTGCGCGCCGCCATGTGGGAGGAGGCGCTGGCCGCGCACCGGGCCGGGCGGGTCCGGGTCGCCGAGGTGCGCGCCGGCGACTTCCTCGGGGCGAACGTCCTCGGGCTCTTCCCCCTCCTGGCCGTGCCCGCCGTACTGGCCGGCACGGAGGCCGTGCTGCCGGTCGCCCTCGACGCGCCGCACGCCTGGTCCTATGCGGACGACGTCGCGCGGACCCTGATCGCGGTCGGCGGGCGGGACGACGGCTGGGGCCGCGCCTGGCACGTGCCCTCCACCTGCGAACTGTCCCCGAGGGAACTGATGGGGCGGCTGGCCGAAGCCGCCGGCGCGCCGAGCCCGCGGCTCAGGACCACGACGCGGGAGGAGCTCGACGCGGCGGCCGCGGCGGACCCGGTGATGGCCGAGATGCCGGAGATGGCCTACCAGTACGACGGCGAGCTGCGCCTCGACGCCTCCGACACCGAGCGCCTCCTCGGCGTACGGGCCACCGAACTGGACCACGTGCTGAAGGAGTTGATCTCCACCGGGCCGTCGGCGCAGACGGGGCGGTGAGACCGGCGGGCGTGGCTTCCCGGGCCGGCGGCGTACCGGCCGACGGGGCCGAGCCCGATTCGCTCGTGCGGGTGACCCGATGGGGGAGGGCGGGGGACGCTCCTGCCGGGCTCCGGGCGCACGGAGGGAAGGAACGGATCCTCGCGACCCACCCGGCCGGGCCGTGAGGACCGGCCGGCCCCTGGGCCGGACGGAGCATCTGCGGTACCTCTCCGGACAGTTGAGGGGCCCCGCAGTCTGGTACCCATCTGGGTCATGGCCCCCACCCGAACCCTGCTGAGCGGCCTGCTCGGCGCCGCCCTGCTGGTCTCCGCCCAGCCCTCCGCCACCGCCGACGACGGCCGGACCGTCGACTACCACGGTCTGCGCGTCACCCTCCCCGCCGACTGGCGGGTCGTCGACCTCGACCGGAACCCCGACGCGTGCCTGCGCCTCGACCTGCCCACCCTGTACCTCGGTCACGCCGGCACCCAGGCCGAGTGCACCGGCCGGGCCGTCGTCAGCCGCGCCGACACCCTGCACCTCGAACCCCTCGACGGGGCCCCGGAGCGCGCCGACATCCCGACCGTCGCCGTCGACTCCTGGAACGTGCTGCGCGAGGTCCCGCCCCGCTCCGACAGCAACGAGCTGCGCTACGCCCTGCGCCGCGCCCGCGTCATGGCCACCGTCTCCTACGGGGCCACGCCCGACGCCGTACGCGCCGTCCTGGCGCAGGCCCGCGCCATGGCGCCCCCGCCGGGCCCCGCCCCCGTCGTCGCCGTGCCGGCCGCCGGAGGACCGAAGCCCCGCAGCGCCCAGGAACCCTTCAAGGGCGAGGGCTTCGACGCCTGCACCGCCCCCACCCAGAAGGCCATGGACACCTGGCGGGCCGATTCCCCCTTCGGCGCGATCGGCGTCTACATCGGCGGCCGGGCCCGGGCCTGCGCCCAGCCGCGGCTCACGGCCCGCTGGGTGGAACGGCAGGCCGCCGCGGGCTGGCACCTGATGCCGATCTGGGTGGGCCCGCAGCCCTGGCACAACGCCGCCACCGGCCTGTCCACCGACCCCTCCGAGGCCAACGGGCAGGGCCGGGAGGCCGCCGAGGGCGCGGCGGACGCGGCCCGGTCGCTGGGGCTGGCCGAGGGCACGGTGCTCTACAACGACCTGGAGAACTACACGGACCGAGCCACCTGGGACGCCCCGGTCGTGGCTTATCTGACCGCCTGGACGGACCGGCTGCACGAGCTGGGCTTCCGCTCCGCCGCCTACGTGTCGGTGAGCTCCGGGGTCAAGGCGCTGAGCGCCCACTACCACCAGGCCCCCCAGGCCATGCCGGACGTGCTCTGGGCCGCCCGCTGGAACCTGTCGGCCTCCGTCGGCGACGCCGACATGGGCCTGCCGGCGGGCACGGCCCAGTGGGCCGGCCCGCGCCGGGCCCACCAGTTCCGCGGCGACCACGACGCCACCTACGGCGGGATCACCCTCAACATCGACCGCAGCCGGGTGGACGTGAACCCCGCCGCCCTCGGCCCGATCGGCGGCCTGCCCCCGCTCAGCTAGGGCGTCTCCTCGCGCGGCGGTTCGTCGTCGTCGCCCCGGCGCAGGGTGCGCAGGCCGTGCTCCGGGGTCCACGACCGCACCAGCAGCTCGTCGCCCTCCACGCGGACGCGGACGACCTCCGTCAGGTCGGCGTAGAAGAGGTGGAAGGGGTGCGGGGTCGCCGTCTCCTCCGCGTACCGGTGCAGTTCGGGCGGGTCCACGAGCTCCACCGCGCGCCCGGAGATCCGTACGTCCCCGTCCGGCATGTCCTCGCCCGCGCCCGGGTTGGTGTGCAGGGCGAAGCGCGGGTCGTGCTGGAGGTCCCTGGCCTTCATCGAGCCGAACATCATGCCGAGCCACAGCTCCCCGCCCCGGATGTCGACATTCAGCCCGGTCGCGCGGGGGGAGCCGTCCTTGCGCAGGGTGGCCAGGACGTGGTGCGGGTACTGCGCGAAACGGGCCTGGACGGCCGCAGCGAACTCCGGTTCCGCCGTCTCGAAGACTGCCCAGCTGGTATGCGTCATACGTCCATCAAAGCGCGGGTACCGGCGGGCGCAGGTCAGGCGCGCACGATGCCCGCACTCCGCGCCGCCACCAGCCATTCCGGGAACTCCCCGAGCAGGCGGTCGTAGAGCTCGCCGTCCGGCACCCTGCGAGGATCCGCTCCCGCGTGGAAGTAGCCCGCGTTGTCCACGACCCGCATCGCCGGCACCGGTAGCTCGTCGAGCCGCCGCAGGAAGTCGAACTGCGTGCTGCGCGTGTTGCCGAAGCCGACGAACTGCCAGAAGAGCGGCAGCCGGGCCGCCTTGCACAGATACCGTTCCGCCGCGAGCTTGTTGATCGGCCCCCCGTCGGTCTGGAAGACGACCAGGGCGGGGGCCGTCGCCCCCGAGTCCAGGTAGTGGTCGATGACCGCGTCCATCGCCACGTGGTAGGCGGTCCTGCCCATGTGGCCCAGCCGGGAGGCGATCTCGGTGACCCGGCCCTCGTGCGCGGCCAGGGAGATCTCCTCCACCGCGTCGACCTCGGTGGAGAAGAAGACCACCGGCACCCGGCCGTCGTCGTCCAAGTGGGCCGAGAGGCCCAGCACTTGGTCTGCGAGGGCCTGCATGCTGCCGTCCGCGTAGTACGGCTTCATCGACCCGGAGTAGTCCAGCACCAGGTAGACCGCGGCCCGCCCGCCCTCCAAGCCGTACTTGCGCAGGGAGATTCCGGCACTCTTGTAGAGGCTCACGAGCGCCGGAGCCGTCTCCTCCACCTTGCGGAGGTCGATCGCACTGCCCGTCATGGCGCGAGCGTACGGCAGCGAGTGCGCCCGTTAGTCCGTCTCGGTGAAACCGAGGCCGGCCGCCAGCCGTGCCCGGTGCGCGGCCGGCGCGCCGAGCAGGAGGGCGGAGCCGTGGGCCCGCTTGAAGAACTCGTGCGCCTCGTGCTCCCAGGTGATGCCGATGCCGCCGTGCAGCTGGATCATCTCCCCGGCCACGTACGAGAACGCCTGCGAGCATGCCGACTTCGCGGCGGCCGCGAGGTGCGGCGGAGCCTCGGCCGCGGCCGCCGCGCGGGCGAGCGCCCGGGCCGTCTCCACCGCCGTGTGCATGTCGGCGAGCCGGTGCTTGACCGCCTGGAAGGAGCCGATGGGCCGGCCGAACTGGACCCGGTCCTTCGCGTACCGGACCGTCACCTCCAGGGCTCGTGCGGCCGCCCCCACCTGCTCGGCGGCCAGCGCCGTACAGGCCAGGTCGCGGACCCGGGCGAGGACGGCGGCTCCGTCGGGCGAGAGCAGCCGGGCCGGGGTCCGGTCCAGGGTCAGCTCCGCGAGGGGCCGGGTGCGGTCCAGGGTGGAACGTACGGTGAACCCGGCCGGTGCGGCGGTCAGTTCGAACAGGCCGAGCCTCGCGGTGTCGGCAGCCCTGGCGAAGGCCAGCACCAGGCCCGGCTCGGCCGGGCCGGCCGGCACGTACCGCTTGGTTCCGGTGAGCAGCCACCCGGCCCCGGCCGGCTCGGCCGGCTCGGCCCGCGCGGTCAGGCCGGCCGCCTCCCAGCCGGAGGTCTCCGCCCAGGCCAGCGCGCCCACCACCGAGCCCTCGGCCAGCCCCGGCAGGTGCCGGGCACAGGCCGCCGGGTCACCGGCCGCGAGCAGCGCCCCCGCCGTCAGCACGGCCGAGCCCAGATACGGTACGGGGCTCAGCGCGCGGCCCAGTTCCGCCATGACCACCGCGACCTCGGCGGTCCCGCGGCCCAGCCCGCCGTACTCCTGCGGCACGGCCAGCGCGGCCGCGCCCACCTGGGCCGTCAGCGGGGCCCAGGCCGCGTGGCCGGGATGGCGGGCGAGCACCGCCCGTACGGCGTCCCCCAGTTCCGCCAGCTCCTGCGCCTGTACTTGTGCCCGCGTCTTCGCGCCGCTCACGCCGAATCCCCTCGGGCCGCGCGCCGCAGCTCCGTCTTCAGCAGCTTGCCGCCCGCGTTGCGCGGGAGCTCCGGCAGCCGGGTGAAGCGTCGCGGCACCTTGAAATTGGCCAGCCGTTCCCGGGTCCAGACGGTCAGCTCGGCGGCCGTGACCGGGGCGGAGGTGACCACGTAGGCCACACCGACCTCGCCGAGCCGCTCGTCCGGGGCGCCGACGACGGCCGCGTCCGTGATGGCGGGGTGGGTCAGCAGTACGTTCTCCACCTCCGCCGGATAGGCGTTGAAGCCGCCGACCACGTACATGTCCTTCAGCCGGTCGGTGATCGAGAGGTAGCCGCGCGCGTCCAGCACGCCGATGTCCCCGGTGCGCAGCCAGCCGTCGGGCAGGACGGCCTCGGCGGTGGCCGCGGGGTCGTCCAGGTAGCCGGGGGTGACGTGGTAGCCGCGGACCTGCACCTCGCCGGGCTCCCCGGCGGGCAGTGCCTCGCCGAGCGGGGAGGCGATCCGTACCTCGGTGTCCGGCAGCGGCAGTCCGACGGTGTGGGCGACGGTCCAGGCGTCGGCGTCGGTGGGGCAGACGGTGACCACGCCGCCGGACTCCGTCAGTCCGTACGCGGTGAACACGTCGGGGGCGCCGAGCACCTCCCGGATCTCCTCGACGAGGGCGGTGGGCACGGTGGCCGCGCCGGTGCCGGCCAGCCGCAGCGCGGACAGGTCGAAGGCGGCGCGCCCGGGGTGGCGGATCAGGCCGTGGAAGACGGTCGGCGGGCCCATCAGGCAGGACACCCGCTCGGCGGCCATGCGGACCAGGATGCGGTCGGTGTCGTAGACGGCCTCCGGGAGCATGGTCGCCCCGCGCAGCAGGCAGGCGAGGACCCCGGCCTTGTAGCCGAAGGTGTGGAAGAAGGGGTTGACCAGCAGGTAGCGGTCCCCGGGGCGCAGGGTGACCAGCTCGGACCAGGAGGTGTAGAGCCGGATGGTCTGGCCGTGGGTGGTCGTCACGCCTTTGGAGCGCCCGGTGGTGCCGGAGGTGTAGAGGATGTCGCTCAGGTGTTCCGGGCGGATCAGGTCGGCGCGGGCGAGGCGTTCCGCCTCCGTGACGGACGTTCCGGCGGCCAGGTACGCCTCCCAGGACCCGGGCCCCGTGCCGCCGCGCAGGACGACGGTGGACGAGAGCGCCCCGAGGTCCTCGCCCGAGGAGTGCAGGGCATCGGCGTAGTCGGTGCCGAGGAAGCCGCGTTCGGTGAAGAGGACGCGGGCGCCGCTGCGCCGGATGACGTCGGCCGCCTCGGCGGGCTTGTAGCGGGTGTTGACGGGGACGAGGACGGCTCCCGCGCCGGCGGCGCCGAGTGCGCAGGCGATCCACTCGCGGCTGTTGGGGGCCCAGAGTGCCACCCGGTCCCCGGGCCGGATTCCGTGGGCGATGGCGGCGCGGGCGGCCGCCGCGATCTCGGCGGCCAGCCGGACGAAGGTCCAGCGGACCTCGCCGTCGGCGAGTGCCTCGCGCTCCCCGTACGCGGCGGCCGCGTACTCCGGGAGCCGGGCGAGCGTGGCGGGCGGTGGTGGCGGCACCGGCGGTGGCGGCACCGGGGGCGGCGGTGGCATCGGACGGACCCTCCCTGCTTGACGAGCGAGCGTGGGCGGTATCCAATCACACGTGTTTCGGTTAGGCATATACCTAGTAGAAATAATCAGGAGGCCTCCATGACGTCCCTGGACTTGAAGTCCGCCCTGTCCAGCTTCTGTACCGGAGTCGCCGTCATCACGGCACGCCGAGCCGACGGCCGTCCCGCCGGGATGGCCGTGCAGTCCTTCTCATCGGTGTCGCTGGACCCGCCGCTGGTCTGCTTCTGCCCCGCCCGCACCTCGGCCTCCTGGCCGCGGATCGAGGCCGCCGGCGCCTTCGCCGTCAACATCCTGGCCGCCGGCCAGGAGGAGTTGTGCCGCCGGTTCGCCGTCACGGGCGGGGACAAGTTCGCCGGTGTGCCCTGGAGCGCGGGCGGCAACGGCGCGCCCCTGCTCGACGGGGCCCTCGCGAGCGTCGAATGCGATCTGGAGGGCGTGCTGGACGGCGGTGACCACGTCATCGTGCTCGGCCGGGTCACCGCCCTGGCCGCGCACCGCGACGGGCCGCCGCTGCTGTACTTCCGGCGTTCCTACGGCAGCTTGCCGAGCCCTTCGAGCTCGTCGATGTCGGCGAGCATGCCCGCCGCGAGGTCGCGCTCGGAGGCGTAGTACCGCTCGGCCCACTTGAGGGTGAGCGTCGGGTACGCCCAGGCGCTCTCGTCCTTGGCGCCCTCCCCGTCGGCCACCGCGCGACGGCGCATCTTCTCCGCGAACTCCTGGTGCTGGACGAGGACTTCGCGCAACTGCTCCGGCTCCAGCAGGTGACCCAGCCACAGCCGCAGCATCGGCCCGTGCTTGAGGACGGGCGGGTCGACGGGGGCCTCGCGGGCCCACTCCCGTACGGCCGTCATGCCCTCGTCCGTGATCCGGTAGACCCGCTTGTCGCGCGTTCCGGTGTCCTGGGCGACCATCCGCGAGGACGCGTAGCCCGCCTTCTCCAGGCGCTTGAGCTCGCTGTAGATCTGGCTGAACGACGGGCTCCAGTAGAAGAACCGCAGCGACCAGTCCGACCACTTCTTCAGGTCGTAACCGGAGAGCTCCTCTCCGAAGGAGAGCAGCCCGAGCACCGCCCAGCTGGTCGCCGGGAGCGCGCGCTTGTTCGTCTCGTCTGCCACGCAGCGCAGTCTACGACCGGTCCTCGCGGCACCCTTCCCCTTGCACGGTGTGACTGCTAGAAGTATGCCTATTCGAAATATTCATTACTTGACATACGGGCTCGAAGTACTGGATGGAGGGACCTCACCGTGAAGTTCTCGATGATCTTCGAGGCGCAGCTCGCCGACCCCACCCCCGAACGTGAACGCCAGGTCATCCACGACTGCGTCGAACAGGCCGTCCACGCCGAGGAGATGGGCTTCGACCGGATCTGGGCCGTCGAACACCACTCCCTGACCCGGTACGCGCACATGAGCGCCTCCGAGATCTTCCTGACCTGGGTGGCCGCCCGCACGCGCCGGATCCGGATCGGCCACGGCGTCGTCACCATGCCCTTCGGCTACCAGCACCCGGTGCGCGTCGCCGAGCGCGCCGCCATGCTCGACGTGCTCTCCGGCGGCCGCGTCGACATCGGCGCCGGGCGCGGTGCCACCCGCCAGGAGATGTCCATGTACGGGGTCAGGCCCGAGGACACCTACCCGCAGATGGAGGAGGCACTGCGGATCTTCTCCTCGGCCTGGAAGGAGGAGACCTTCGAATGGCACGGCTCCATCGACATCGGCCCCGGTGCGATCCTGCCCCGCCCGGTCCAGGACCCGCACCCGCCGCTGTTCATGGCCTGCTCCAAGCACGACACCCTCAAGCTGGCCGCCGAGCTCGGCATCGGAGCCCTGGTGATGGGCTTCGCCGGCGCCGACGACGTACGCGCCATGCGCAAGGTCTACGACGAGGCCATCGCCACCCGCAGCGGCGAGCGCTTCGTCTCGGCCGAGGTCAACGACCACCTCTCCGCGCTCTGCCCGACCATCGTCCTCGACGACGCCGAGCGGGCCCTGCGGCTGGGCACGCGCGGGCAGCGCTTCTTCGCCGAGTCCATCGCGCACTGGTACGGGAACGGCCCCGAGCCCACCGGGTACGCGGAGGAGGAGGACCACGTGGGGGCGCTGGCCAAGGGCCGGGAGGAGCTCGTCGCCCGGCTGCACGAGGCGAACATCCCCGCCCGGCCCGTCGACACCGGCACCTACAACGCGGAGCACGCGTACGGCAGCGCCGAAACGGCCATCGCCTACGTCGAGCAGCTGCGCGAGATCGGCGTCGACGAGGTGATGTGCCTGATCCAGATGGGCACCGTCCCCCAGGAGGCGTGCATGGAGACCATCCGGCAGTGGGGCGAGAAGGTCATCCCGCACTTCCGCGCGCTGGAGGGCTGAGCCGTGGGGGAGCGGCTCGGCGGAAAGGTCGTCGTGATCACCGGCGCCGGGCGTGGCCAGGGCGCCGCCGAGGCCCGGCTGTGCGCGGAGGCGGGGGCCCGGGTCGTCGTCACCGACGTACGGGAGGACGAGGGCCGGGCGGTGGCCGCCGAACTCGGCGGCCAAGGGCTGTACGTCCGCCACGACGTGGCCGACGCGGCGAGCTGGGCGACGGTGGTGAAGGAGACGATCCGCACCTTCGGGACGGTGTCGGCGCTGGTCAACAACGCGGCCCTGTGGCGCACCGCCCACGTGGAACAGCAGCGGCTGGAGGACTTCGAAGCGCTCCTGCGGGTCAACCTGCTCGGCCCGTTCCTCGGCATCCAGGCGGTCGCGCCGCTGCTGCGGGCGGGCGGGGGCGGCTCGGTCGTCAACATCTCCTCCACCGCCGGACTGGTCGGGATACCGGGCCACGCCGCCTACGGATCCACCAAGTTCGGGCTGCGCGGACTGACCCGGTCGGCGGCGCTCGACCTCGCCGGGGACCGGATCCGGGTCAACTCGGTGCACCCGGGGGCCGTCGACACCCCGATGGTGGCCGAGGCGGTGGCGGGCCGGGACTGGTCGCACGTACCGCTGGGGCGCATCGGCCGCCCGGAGGAGGTCGCGGAGCTGGTCCTCTTCCTCTGTTCGGACGCGTCCTCGTACGTGACGGGCAGCGAGTTCACCGTGGACGGGGGGATGACGACGGCATGAGCGACCTCCGTGCACCCGACCCCCTCGCACCGCAGGCCAGGCGGCTGTGCGACGCGATGGCCGCCGGCTTCCCGGGGCCGGGCGACATCCGCGCGCTGCGGGCGGCCGCGGCGACCGGGTCCGGCCGCGAGGGCCCGGCCGTGGCCTCGGTGTGCGACGCCGTCGCGGGCGGGGTCCCGGTCCGCATCTACGATCCCGCGCCCGGCCGGTCCGGCCGGCCCCTGGTCGTCTTCCTGCACGGCGGCGGCTGGGTGATGTGCGGTCTGGACAGCCACGACGCGACCTGCCGCTCCCTGGCCGTGGCCGCGGGAGCGGTGGTCGTCTCGGCGGACTACCGGCTGGCCCCGGAACACCCCTGGCCGGCGGCGCCGGACGACGCGCTCACCGTCCTGCTCTGGGCCCGGGACCGGGCCCGGGCGCTCGGCTGCGACCCCGGCCGGGTGGTGCTGGCGGGGGACTCCAGCGGCGGCAACCTCGCGGCCGTGACGGCCCTGCGCGCGCCCGAACTCGTAGCGGGACAGGTGCTGTTCTATCCACCGCTGGACGCCCGGATGGACTCCGCCTCCGTGGAGACGTACGCGGAGGGCTACTTCCACACCGCCGCCCACATGGCCTGGTACTGGGACCAGTACGGCGGCGATCCGGAGCACCCGCACGTCTCGCCGCTGCGCGCCCCCGACCTGTCGGGCCTGCCGCCCGCCCTGATCGTCCTCGCCGACTGCGACGTGCTGCGCGACGAGGGGCTCGCGTACGCCCGCCGGCTGGCGGCGGCCGGCGTCGACTGCACGCTCCAGCTCCACCCGGGCGTCTTCCACGGGTTCCTGGGCCTGCCGCTTCCGGCGGGCGCCGCCGCGCTCCGGGCGGCCGCGGCCTGGGTGGCGGGGGTGGGAAGGGCGGGGTCGCCGGGCTCCCAGGCATGATGTGTCCATGGCTGAACTGATACGGAGACTGCCGGGCGCGGTCCTGCGCAACTGCCTTCTCCTGGCGGTGGAGTTCGGTGCGATCTGGCTGCTCCGGGGACCCGGGGGAGCCTGGATCCCGGTCCTGCTGGCCGTCTTCGTCGCGGGGGCGGCCGTACCGCACGGCACCGGCGCGGAATTCGTCGCCCGCACCTGTGTCGCCCTCCTCGCGGTCGGCATCGCGGTGGCCGGCGGGATCACCTGGGACCGGCACACCCTCCACGACCGCGGCCGGGAGGAACAGGCGGTCGTCGCCGAGCGGACCATGGTGCAGGACGGCTCGGCCACCTCCCCGTCGCTGCGGCTGCGCACGGCGGCCGGCCGGGACCTGCCCGGACCGGTGGCGACGGACCTCCCGGTGGGCGCCCGGCTGACCGTGACGGTGGACCCCGACGGCCCGGCCTGGGCCGTGGGCGGCCGCCCGGACCGCCCGCTCTGGCCGGCGGCCGGCACCGGGGCCCTGATCCTGCTCCAGACCGCCCTCGTCGGCCGGCTCTCCCTGCGCCCCCGGAACTAGGGGGTGTCCGGCGATTTCGAGACCGCCGTCATGTGTCAAGTCCCGAAATCCAGGGACGTGAAGCATTTCGCCACCCCGGGCCTAATTGAGTCATGGGTTCACGCAGACCAGGTGACCCACCCGCGCCGTCCGGAACGGATCTGGCGGCGTGGTCCTTTCTCACCGGAGGTGAATTCTCATGACTCACACATTCGTCACACGGCGTCTCGCCATCCTTACGGCCGCGTCCGCCCTGGCCGCAGCAGGTGCACTGCTGCCCTCCAGCGCATTCGCCGCGCCGACAACGTCGAACGTCAGTGCCGCAACCACCACGATGGCAGTCAAACACGGTGGGCACGGGCACGGGCACGGGCACGGCCACGGCCACGGCCACGGGCACCACGGCCACCATCACCACAACCACTGTCACGGCCACTGGGACTGGCGCTGGTAGGTCGGCGAGACGGGAGAAGTCATCGTTGACATGAACAGTTGAGTTCCGGTCCAGGCTGTGTGGCAAAGCCATACAGCCTGGACCGCCGATGTACGTGCGCCTACCTGATCGTGTAGGAGCAGCCCTTCACGGTCGTCACGCCGTCGCTCTCCGCGACCTTTTTCCCGTCGACCTTGATGACGCACGGGGCCTGCTGCAGCTTGCCGTCGGGGCCCGCGATCGTGCCCGGGACCACGTTGACCAGGTAGCCCACCTTCTGCTCCGCGGCGGTGAGCTCCGCGGTACCGCTCTTCGACCACGGCAGGGTCTGCGGCTCGAAGCCGCTGCCGATGCCGCTGTACATGACCGCCGTCTTTCCGGTGCCGCCGACCTCCAGGGTCACCTCGTGGGTCGCGCCGCCGGCCTTGGCGGGGGCGGACGAGGCGCTCGCGGAGGCCGTGGGGCGCTCGCTCTCCCCGGCCGGCTTCGGCTCCGCGCTCCCGCAGCCGGTGAGCAGTACGGCCGCCGCGGCGCACACGGTCACCCCGGTCATCGTCCTTCGCATGGTGCAAGTACCTCGATCTTGTTGTTGTCGATTGTGTGATCGAAAACAATGGACGCATGACCACACGTGCCCGTTCCTTCGACGCAGCAGCCGCTTCGTACGCGGCCCACCGCCCCAGCTACCCCCCGGCGCTCTTCGACGCCGTCGAGTCCCTCACCGGGCGCCCGCTCGCCGGGGCCCGGGTGGCCGACGTAGGAGCCGGGACCGGGATCGCCACCGCGCTCCTGCACGAGCGCGGGGCCGACGTCCTCGCCGTGGAGCCCGGTGACGGAATGGCCGCCGAGTTCCGCCGCACGTACCCCGGGATCCCGATCGTGCGCGGCGACGGGGACCGGCTGCCGCTGGCCACCGGCGCGTTCGACCTGCTCACCTACGCCCAGGCCTGGCACTGGACCGACCCGGCCCGCTCCGTGCCCGAGGCCCGGCGGGTGCTGCGCCCCGGCGGCGCGCTCGCGCTCTGGTGGAACGACACGGACGCCACCGTGCCGTGGATCGCCGAACAGGAGGAGCGGCTCCGGGTCTTCTTCGAGGTCAAGGGGGAGACCCACCGCACCCTGCCCGAGGGGCTCGGTGAGTTCACCACCCGCTCCGTGACGTGGACCCGGCGCATCACGCTGGACGACCACCTCGCCAACCTCGCCAGCCACTCCGCCTTCCTGGTCCTGGGCGAGGAACGCACCCGCGCGTACTTCGCGGGGGAGCGGGAGCTGCTGAACCCGCTCTTCCCGGACGGCATCGTCGAGGAGCAGTACGTCGTGAGCCTCAGCGTCGCGGTGGTGTGAGGGACCGCAGGACCTCGGCCCGGCAGGCCGACGGCGTTCCCCAGGCGTCCCGCAGGGGGCGGGCCTTGCGCAGCCACAGGGACAGGTCCAGCTCCTCGGTGTAGCCCACCGCACCGTGGAGCTGGAGCGCCGTCATCGCCGCCCGGTAGGACGCCTCGCCGGCCGCCAGTTTTGCCGCCGCCACCTCGCCCGGGTCGAGCGACAGCGCCGCCGCCCACACCAGCGGGCGGGCGAACTCCAGGTCGAGCAGGGTGTCCGCCAGCCGGTGCTTCACCGCCTGGAAGGTCCCGATCGGCGTCCCGAACTGCGTGCGCTGCTTCACGTACTCCACCGTCCTGGCCAGCAGCGCCTCGCCGACGCCCAGGCACTGGGCCGCCGTCAGCAGCCGGGCCCAGCGTCCGGCCACCTCGGCCGCCCGGGCCACCGCCGGGCCCGCCGCCAGCAGTTCACCCGCGCCGGCCGGCGGGCGGGACAGCCGGCGTGCGGGGTCCGTCGACCGGAGCGACTCATCCGCCGAGCCCGCGCCGCCCGCGCCGCCCCCGCCGCTTGCGCCGCCCGTACCGCCCGCCACTCGCAGTTCGCCCGCCGGGGACACCGTGAAGCAGTACGTCGCCGCGTCCGCGTCCAGGGCGTACGGGCTCCCGCCCGGCAGGGTCAGCGTGGCCGAGGTCCCGCCCTGCGCCAGCCCCGGCAGGAACCGCTTGGCCGGCGCCTCGTCCGCCAGCTCCGCCAGCAGCACCGACACCGCGGCGCTCTCCACCACCGGCCCCGGCACCCCGGCCCGGCCCAGCTCCACGAAGCCGAGGGACAGCTCCGCCGGGAGCAGGCCCGCCCCCTCGTAGGGCTCCGGGACGGCCAGCGCGAACAGCCCCGTCCCCGCGAGCCGGGACCACACCGTCCGCCCGGGCCCCGCGTCGCCGTCCGCCCAGGCCCGCACCGCCGCCGGGACCTGTGCCGAGCCCAGCAGGGAGCGCAGCGTACGGGCGAAGTCCGACTGCTCGTCGGTCAGCACGAAGCGCATCAGCGGCGGCCCTTCGGAAGGCCGAGCAGCCGCTCGGCGATGATGTCGCGCTGGATCTCGTTCGTCCCCGCGTAGATCGGCCCGGCCAGGGAGAACACCCACGGCTCGGCCCACTCGCCCTCCGCGAGCTCCGCGTCCGGGCCCAGGAGGTCCAGTGCCGTCTCGTGCAGGGCGATGTCGTACTGCGACCAGAACACCTTGTTCAGGCTGGACTCGGCGCCGATCGTCGCGCCCGCCGCGAATCGGGAGGCGTTCGCCCAGGTGAACAGCTCGTACGCGCGGGCCCCGACCACCGCGTCCGCCACCCGGTCCCGCAGCGCGGTGTCGGACGGGTCCCCGTGTTCGCGCCACAGGCCGACCAGCCGGTCCGCCGCGGCCAGGAAACGGCCGGGGGAGCGCAGGGTCAGCCCGCGTTCGTTGCCGGTCGTCGACATGGCGATCCGCCAGCCCTGCCCCGGCTCCCCGATCACGTCCTCGTCCGGTACGAACACCTGGTCCAGGAAGAGTTCCGCGAAGGCCGGCTTGCCGTCGAGCCGGCCGATGGGCCGTACCGTCACCCCCGGCGCCCGCAGGCCGAACATCAGGTAGGTCAGACCCTGGTGGGGTTTCGGGGTGTCCGGGTCCGTGCGGAAGATCCCGAAGGCGCGGTCCGCGAAGGCCGCCCGCGAGGACCAGGTCTTCTGCCCGGTCAGCAGCCAGCCGCCCTCCGTGCGGACCGCCCGCGACGTCAGCGAGGCCAGGTCGGACCCCGACCCGGGCTCCGACCACGCCTGCGCCCAGATCACCTCGCCGCTCGCCATGGACGGCAGCACCCGCGCGCGCTGCCGCGCGCTCGCGTGGTCGAAGAGGGTGGGGGCGAGGAGGCTGATGCCGTTCTGCGAGACCCGGCCGGGCGCGCCCGAGGCCCAGTACTCCTCCTCGAAGACCAGCCACTTGACGATGTCCACGCCCCGGCCCCCGTACTCCTCGGGCCACGAGACCACCGACCAGCGCTCCGCGTGCAGCAGCGCCTCCCACTCCCGGTGCGCCGCGAAGCCCTCGGCCGTCTCCAGGGAGGGCAGGGGCCGGGCCGGGACATGGGCGCGGAGCCAGTCGCGGGCCTCGGCCCGGAAGGCCTCCACGTCCGCCGTATGCGTGAGTTCCATCAGGTGTTCGCCTCCTTCAGGGCGGCGATGTCGATGCCGCCGAGCGAGTCCGCCGCCGTCTCCGCGTTGTGCGCGTGGGCGAGGTGGTGCAGGCCGAACACCGAGTCCATGCCGGTGTGCAGGCCCTGGAGGTCCTCGGCCTGGTTGACGGCCCGCTTGGTCAGCGCCAGGCCGAAGGCGGGCATCCCGGCGATCCGCAGCGCCAGCCGTTCGGTCTCGGCCTCCAGGTCGCCCGGTGCCACGACCCGGTTGACCATGCCGACCTCGTACGCGCGCCGGGCCGTCATCCGGTCGCCGGTGTAGAGGAACTCCTTCGCGATCCGCGGCGGCATCGCCCACGGGTGCGCGAAGTACTCGACCCCGGGGATGCCCATCCGTACGACCGGGTCCGCGAAGAAGGCGTCCTCGCCCGCCACGATCAGGTCGCAGACCCAGGCCAGCATCAGCCCGCCCGCCACACAGGCGCCGCGCACCGAGGCGATCACCGGCTTCGGCAGCTCGCGCCAGCGCCGGCACATCCCCAGGTACACCTCCGACTCGCGCGCGAAGCGGGACTCGGCGCCCGGCCGCCCGGTGTGGTCCCACCACAGGCCGGCCCGCCGCTCGAAGGGCAGGTGGGCGTCGCGCCCGGGGGTGCCGATGTCGTGGCCCGCGGAGAAGTGCTCACCGGCCCCGGCGAGGACGGCCACCTTCACCTCGGGGTCCTCGGCGGCCCGGTAGAAGGCGTCGTCCAGCGCGTACGTCATCGCGCTGTTCTGCGCGTTGCGGTAGCGGGGGCGGTTCATCGTCACGTACGCGACCGGGCCGCGGCGCTCGTAGAGCACGGGTGTGTCGTCGGGCGAACGGTCGTGGGGCCTGCGGTCGTCGGGCATGCGGCGTCCATCCTTCACGAGCGAAGCTTCCCTAACAAGTGTTTGGTAGGTTAACGTACGGCCGTGAGCAGCGTCGAGGAGTTCCGCACCGAGGTCCGGGGGTGGCTACGGGCCCACCTCACCGGCGAGTTCGCCGCGCTCAAGGGCCGCGGCGGCCCCGGCCGCGAGCACGAGGCCTTCGCCGAACGCCTCGCCTGGGAGCGCCACATGGCGGCCCACGGCTGGACCTGCCTCGGCTGGCCCGTCGAGTACGGCGGCCGCGGCGCGTCCGCCGCCGAGCAGATCGCCTTCCACGAGGAGTACGCCCTCGCCGACGCCCCCGCCCGCGTGGGCCACATCGGCGAACAGCTCCTCGGTCCCACCCTCATCGACCACGGCACCAAGGAGCAGAAGCGCCGCTTCCTGCCGCCCATCCGGGCCGTGGAGGAGCTGTGGTGCCAGGGCTACAGCGAACCGGGCGCCGGCTCCGACCTCGCCGCCGTCCGCACCCGCGCCACCCTCCAGGGCGGGCAGTGGATCGTCGACGGCCAGAAGACCTGGACCTCGCTCGCCCACGCCTCCCAGTGGTGCTTCGTCCTCGCCCGCACCGAACCCGGCTCGCGCCGCCACAGCGGCCTCTCCTACCTCCTGGTCCCCATGGACCAGGAGGGGGTCGAGGTCCGCCCGATCGTCCAGCTCACCGGCACCTCCGAGTTCAACGAGGTCTTCTTCGACGGAGCCCGCACCGACGCCGCCCACATCGTCGGCGCCCCCGGCGACGGCTGGCGCATCGCCATGGCCACCCTCGGCCACGAGCGCGGCGTCTCCACCCTCGGCCAGCAGGTCGGCTTCCGCCGCGAACTCGAAGCCCTCGCCGCACTCGCCCGCGCCAACGGGGCCCTCGCCGACCCGCTGATCCGCGACCGCCTCGTCCAGGCCTGGATCGGCCTGGAGACCATGCGCGCCACCGCCCTGAACCCCGCCACCGCGCCCTCCACCGCCAAGCTGTACCGGTCCCGCTGGCACCGCGACCTCGGCGAGCTCGCCATGGACGTCTGCGCCGCCCCCTCGCTCCTCGCCGAGGGCGCGCACGGGGACCCGTACGACCTCGACGACTGGCAGCGGCTCTTCCTCTTCTCCCGCGCCGACACCATTTACGCGGGCTCGGACGAGATCCAGCGCAATCTCATCGCCGAGCGGATCCTCGGCCTTCCCAAGGAGGTACCGGCGTGACCGCTCCCGACTATGTCCCCGGGCACGGACTGCTGAAGGACCGCACCGCCGTCGTCACCGCCGCCGCCGGGGCCGGCATCGGCGGAGCCACCGCCCGCCGCCTCCTGGAGGAGGGCGCCCGCATCGTCATCGGCGACGCCCACACCCGCCGCCTGAAGGAGACCGAGGAGGCGCTCGCCGCCGAGTTCGGGGCCGACCGCGTCACCTCCCTGCCCTGCGACGTCACCGACGAGGACCAGGTCCAGGCCCTCTTCGCGCTCGCCGAGGACACCCACGGCCGCCTCGACATCGTCGTCAACAACGCCGGCCTCGGCGGCACCGCCGCCCTCGTCGACATGACCGACGACCAGTGGTCCCGCGTCCTCGACGTCACCCTGAACGGAACCTTCCGCTGCACCCGCGCCGCCCTGCGCGCGTTCAAGGCGTCCGGCGGCGCCGGAGTGATCGTCAACAACGCCTCCGTCATCGGCTGGCGCGCCCAGACCGGCCAGGCCCACTACGCCGCCGCCAAGGCCGGGGTGATGGCCCTGACCCGCTGCGCGGCCCTGGAGGCCGCCGAGTTCGGCGTACGCGTCAACGCGGTCGCCCCGAGCCTGGCCATGCACCCGCACCTGGTGAAGGTCACCAGCGAGGAGCTCCTGGCCGAACTCACCGCCCGCGAGGCCTTCGGCCGCTACGCCGAACCCTGGGAGGTCGCCAACGTCATCGTCTTCCTGGCCAGCGCCTACTCGTCGTACATGACCGGCGAGACGGTCTCGGTCAGCAGCCAGCACGCCTGACGGATGGCTTGGCCGAGAATGGACGCGTGCCAACGAACAAGCCGACATCCCAGAAGAAGCCGCAGGTGACGGCCTCCCCCGAACGGCGTCGTGAACTCCTCGACACCGCCGCCGAGGTCTTCGCCGCGCAGGGCTACAACGCCACCACCGTCCGCAAGATCGCCGACGCCGCCGGCATGCTCGCCGGCAGCCTCTACTACCACTTCGATTCCAAGGAATCGATGCTCGACGAGATCCTCTCGGCCTTCCTGACCGAACTGTGGGACGGGTACGACACCGTCCTGGCCGCCGGTCTCGGCCCCAGGGAGACCATCGAGGCCCTCGTCACCGAGTCCTTCCGGGAGATCGACCGGCACCGCGCCGCCGTCGCCATCTACCAGAAGGAGTCCCGCACCCTCTCCGCCCAGCCCCGCTTCCACTACCTGTCCGACTCGCAGCAGAAGTTCGAGAAGGCCTGGCTCGGGACGCTGGAGCGGGGCGTCGAGGCCGAGGTCTTCCGCACCGACCTCGACATCCGCCTGACCTACCGCTTCGTGCGCGACACGGTGTGGGTCGCGGCCTCCTGGTACCGGCCGGGCGGACAGCACAGCCCCGAGGAGATCGCCCGCCAGTACCTGTCGATGGTGCTGGACGGGATCGCACTGCGCCCCACCTGACCGACCGACCCGACCGTCTGAGGAGTCCCGATGCCCGAGGCCTACATAGTCGATGCGGTACGCACGCCCGTCGGGCGGCGGGGCGGCGGTCTGTCCGCCGTCCACCCCGCCGACCTGGGCGCACACGTCCTGAAGGCACTGATCGAGCGGTCCGGGGTGGACCCGGCCGCCGTGGAGGACGTGGTGTTCGGCTGCCTCGACACGGTGGGGCCGCAGGCGGGGGACATCGCCCGGACGGCCTGGCTGGCGGCCGGCCTGCCCGAGGAGGTGCCCGGGGTCACCGTCGACCGCCAGTGCGGGTCCTCGCAGCAGGCCGTGCACTTCGCGGCGCAGGGCGTCCTGTCCGGCACGCAGGACCTGGTGGTCGCGGGCGGCACCCAGAACATGTCGATGATCCCGATCGCCTTCGCCTCACGGCAGGCGGCGGAGCCCCTCGGCCTGGACGAGGGACCGTACGCGGGCTCGGCGGGCTGGCGGGCCCGGTACGGGGACGCCCCGGTGAACCAGTTCCACGGCGCCCAGCTCATCGCGCGGAAGTGGGGGATCACCCGGCAGGACATGGAGGAGTTCGCGCTCCGCTCCCACCGGCGG
Organism: Streptomyces sp. NPDC001502; assembly: GCF_042894785.1. NCBI lineage: Bacteria > Bacillati > Actinomycetota > Actinomycetes > Kitasatosporales > Streptomycetaceae > Streptomyces > Streptomyces sp. NPDC001502. The sequence continues at coordinate 140,736 of NZ_JBIAVW010000015.1, read as the reverse complement.
GCGGTCCGGGCCATCGACGAGGGCCGCTTCGCGCGCGAGACGGTGGCGTACGGGGACGTGAGCGTGGACGAGGGCCCGCGCCGGGACACGACCCTGGAGAAGATGGCCACCCTCAAGCCGGTGGTCGACGGCGGCACCATCACGGCGGCCGTCTCCTCGCAGGTCTCGGACGGGGCGGCGGCGATGCTGATCGCCTCCGAGCGGGCGGTACGGGAACACGGCCTGCGGCCGCGCGCCCGCATCCACCACCTCTCGGTACGGGGCGAGGACCCCATCCGCATGCTGTCCGCGCCGATCCCGGCCACCGCCTACGCGCTGAAGAAGACCGGCATGTCGCTGGCCGACATCGACCTGGTGGAGATCAACGAGGCGTTCGCCCCGGTGGTGCTGGCCTGGCTGAAGGAGACCGGGGCCGACCCGGAGCGGGTCAACGTCAACGGCGGCGCGATCGCGCTCGGCCACCCCCTGGGGGCGACCGGGGTGAAGCTGATGACCACCCTCCTGCACGAACTGGAACGCACGGGCGGCCGCTTCGGCCTCCAGACCATGTGCGAAGGCGGCGGCCAGGCCAACGTGACGATCATCGAACGGCTGTAGGTCCCGGTTCGGAGCGGCGTCCGTCGGCCGGAGGCCGGCGCAGGCTGCCGATGCCTGTGAGGCCCCCGGGGCCGAGCGGTGCGAGGGGGCCGTGAGGGAGGGGCCATGTGCGAAGGCGGCGGCCAGGCCAACGTGACGATCATCGAACGGCTGTAGGCCCCGGCTCGGAGCGGCATCGAACGGCTGTAGCCGCCCGGGTCGGCCCGCCGGTCACTCCGGGAGCAGCGCGAAGCCGAGGAGGACGGCCGCCTCGACGCGTACCGAGCCCGGGGTGAGGGCGCCGTCCTCCTCGGGGTCCCCGCCCTTCCGGCGGCCGTGGCTGTAGCTGCCCATCGACTCCGGGTCGACGTCCTCGATGTGGATGACCGGCCCCAGCCCCACCCCGCACGCCTGCGCGTACACCTCGGCCTTGCGCCGGGCGGCCGCCACCGCCCGGCGCCGGGCCTCGTCCCGCATCGCGGGCTTGTCCTCCACCTCGAACCGCACGGCGTCGACGCGGTTCGCGCCGGCCGTCACCGCGTCCTCGATCAGCAGCTCCAGCCCGGCCAGCGCCTCCGTCCGCACGGTGTACGTGGCCACGCAGCCGTAGCCGTGGAAGGTCCGGTCCGCGCCGTAGCCCTTGTACTGCGAGGAGAGCTCCAGCCGTGAGCCGGACACGTCGGAGTCCGGTATGCCGTGCTCGCGCAGGACGTCCCGCAGCCGGGTGACGGCCGCGCCCGCCTCGGCGAAGGCCGCCTTCGGGGTCGGGGCGAGGAGATCGACCGCCAGGTCCACGTGGGCGAGTCGGGGTTCGGCGGACACGCTGCCCGCGCCGAGCACACTGAGCCCCCAGGGCTCCTTGATCGCTGCCATTCCATGATCAAACCAGCTGGGGTGGGCGGCCGCCAGGGGCCTCCGCCGCCCGCACGGCGTACGGACCGTACCGGCCGGCCCGGTCCGACCCGTAGGGATGAATCTTTTCGCCGTCGGCGGACCCGGCCCGCCCGGTCGGGCAGGGCGTCCGGAAGGCCCAGGACCGCCCACGACCCAAGGGGGGCGCGGGTTCCGGCCCCCCGACCACCCCACCGGGCCGGCCTGCACACCGCAGGCCGGCGGGGTGGAGGGCGCAGGTCACACCCCTCGCCCCGGGACTCCCCGCAGCGAGGTGTGCTAGCTTAGAGCTCGTTGCAGTTGTGGTACCCATGAACTTTATGTGCGCCTGACGGGAATGCTCCGCAGGCGCTTTTATTGTTTTGCCGGAATCTCCGGATGGGGCCCTTTGCCGCCTATTCAGGAGATTTAAAATGGCACTTGGCACCGTGAAGTGGTTCAACTCGGAAAAGGGCTTCGGCTTCATCGAGCAGGACGGTGGCGGCCCGGACGTCTTCGCCCACTACTCGAACATCGCCACCCAGGGCTTCCGTGAGCTCCAGGAGGGCCAGCGCGTGTCCTTCGACGTCACCCAGGGCCAGAAGGGCCCCCAGGCGGAGAACATCATCCCCGCCTAAGTTCTTCAGCATGCCGGGGTCCGCACCGCGAGGTGCGGGCCCCGGCTTGTCTGCTGTTTCGACCTTTGTTTTACCTGCCGGTTTCAGGAGGGCTTTCTCGCATGACCAGCTCCAGCTCCGCACGACCCAGCCGCCGCCCCACCCGGGGTCGAGGTGCGGCCCAGGGGCGTCCGAAGTCTGGCGCGGGACGGCAGAAGTCCGCGCCCGTTGCCAGGCCCCAGGAATTCACCATGCCCGAGCCGATCGCCCCGGCGCTGCCGCCGGTCGAGTCGTTCGGGGACATGGACATGCCCGAGGCGCTGCTGAAGACCCTCGCCGCCCAGGGCGTCACCGAGCCGTTCCCGATCCAGGCCGCGACGCTGCCGAACTCCCTCGCCGGCCGTGACCTGCTCGGCCGCGGCCGTACCGGCTCCGGCAAGACGCTGGCCTTCGGCCTGGCGCTGCTGGCCCGCACCGCCGGCCGCCGCGCGCAGCCGAAGGCGCCGCTCGCGCTGGTCCTCGTACCGACCCGTGAGCTCGCGCAGCAGGTCACCGACGCCCTGGCCCCGTACGCCACGGCCGTCAACCTGCGCATCGCGACCGTCGTCGGCGGCATGTCGATCAACCGGCAGTCGGGCGCCCTGCGCCGCGGTGCCGAGGTGCTCGTCGCCACCCCCGGCCGCCTGAAGGACCTCATCGACCGCGGTGACGCCGACCTCTCGCAGGTCTCGATCACCGTCCTCGACGAGGCCGACCAGATGACCGACATGGGCTTCATGCCGCAGGTCACGGCGCTGCTCAAGCAGGTCGAGGCCGGCGGTCAGCGGATGCTGTTCTCGGCGACGCTGGACAAGAACATCGACAAGCTCGTCAAGATGTTCCTGACCGACCCGGTCGGCCACTCCGTCGACCCGTCGGCCGGTGCGGTCACCACCATGGAGCACCACGTCCTGTACGTCATGGACGAGACCGACAAGAAGGCCGTGGCGACGCGTATAGCCGCTCGCGACGGCCGGGTGATCATGTTCGTCGACACCAAGCGCGGGGTCGACCGCATGGTCAAGAAGCTGCTGGCGGACGGCGTACGCGCCTCCGGCCTGCACGGCGGCCGCTCCCAGCCGCAGCGCAACCGCACCCTCGACTGGTTCAAGACGGGCGAGGTCACCGCGCTGGTCGCCACCAACGTCGCGGCCCGCGGCATCCACATCGACGACCTCGACCTCGTCGTCAACGTGGACCCGCCCACCGACCACAAGGACTACCTGCACCGCGGCGGCCGTACCGCCCGGGCCGGCGAGTCCGGCAGCGTGGTCACCCTGGTCCTCCCCGACCAGAAGCGGGACATGAGCCGTCTGATGTCGGACGCCGGGATCTCCCCGCGCACCGCGCAGATCAAGTCCTCCGACGAGGAACTGGCCCGGCTGACCGGCGCCAAGGAGCCCTCGGGCATCCCGGTCGTGCTGGAGGTTCCGCAGCCGACCGCGCCCAAGCCGCGTTCCGGCTCCGGTGCGGGCTCCGGCTCGCGCCGCCGCTCGGGCGGCGGGCCGCGCACCGGTGCCGCCACGGGCGGTGCTCCGGCGGCCGGCGGTCGTGGCCGTCGTTCCGGTGGGGGCGCCTCCGGGCAGGCCCCGGCGGCCTCCGGTTCGGGCCAGGCCCGGCGCGGCGGCCAGGGCGGCGGCGCGGTGGCCGGTGGCTCCGGCGAGCGCGGCCGGCGCGGGACGGGCGGCGCCGGTGGCGGCGCGGCCGCGGCTTCCGCGCGCAGCCGGGTCGGCTCCGGCGGCCAGGGCCGCCGCCGGGCGGTCTGACCCCTCACCGCACACACACGACGACGCCGGGCAGCGCGAGAAGCGCTGCCCGGCGTCGTGCTGTCCGCTGCCGCTGTCGCTACCGGACCATCTTGGCCTGCAGCTTCGCCAGGGTCCGCAGATCCAGGCCGAGGCCCTGGGTCAGGTAGCCGTAGAAGCTGCCGTAGTCGGCCTCCAGCTGCGCCGTCGCCGAGTCCAGGTAGTCCTGGCGGACCTCCTGGAGCGGGATCAGCAGGTCCGGGTTCTGCATCCGGCCCGACTGCTTGAGGCCCGCCCGCACCCGGGCGTCGTAGGCGGCGCGGAAGGTGTTCGACGCCAGGTAGTCGCGCTCCGCGGTGTCCTCGGGGACGGCGAGGGCGCGCAGCAGGACGTAACTCATCCAGCCGGTCCGGTCCTTGCCGGACGTGCAGTGGTACAGGACCGGGCCCTGGCGGCCGTCGGCGATCTCCCGCAGGGTCGCCGCGAACTGCGCCCGGTTCTCGGGGCTGCTCACGAAGGTGCGGTAGATGTCGCGCATGTAGGCCTCGGCGCGGCCGCCGCCGAGCATCTGCTCCTGGACGACGGGGTCGCCGCTGCCGATCGCGCCGACGAGGGTTCCGTAGAGGCCGAGGTCACTGACGGCGCGCGACGTGGGGGAGAGCCCGGTGGGCAGCCGGTCGGCGCCGTCGTACTGGAGCTCCATCGGAATGCGGAAATCGACGACCTTCGTGAGGCCGAGACCGGAGACGGTGGTGACGTCGGCGTCGGTCAGCTTGCTCAGTGCGTCGGAGCGGTAGACCAGGCCCTGGCGGACCCGGCCGCCGGTCCAGGTGCGGTATCCGCCGATGTCCCGGACGTTGACGGCGCCCTGGAGGGGGATCTGACGGATCGTTTCGGCTTGCTGCTGCTGCTGCGGGTGCTGGTGGTGCCGGGCGCTGACCCCGGCTCCGGGCGCCGCCGCCGCGTACGCGGAGGCGGGCAGGGTCCCGACGGCGAGAGCGGCGGCGGCCGCCGCGGTCGCCAGGCGGATGCGGGCACGGCTCATAGGGGCGACTCCTGTGACGGAGAAGGGGGATCACCCTGGTGGTGGCAGGGTGCGGAGCGAGTGCAGTGCTTCGAGTGATTCCAGTGCCTGTTGTGCTTCGGCCATGACGCGGGAGACGAGCTCCGCACAGGACGGAAGATCGTGGATCACCCCCGCGACCTGGCCCGATGCCATGACGCCGAGATCCGTACGGCCCTCGACCATGGACGCCTTGAGGAGCATCGGGGTGTTCGCGGCGAGCAGGACCTGGCTCCAGGACAGGTCCTTGCCGTGTTTCATCGCGAGGCCGTCGCGGACCATCTGCGGCCAGCTCAGCCCGGACAGCTTCCGGAAGCCGGCCGCGTGCCGGACCGCCCGGACCAGCGCCCGGGCGCGGCCCGCCCGCTCCAGGGAGTCGACCAGCTCGGTACGGAGCATGCGGTGCGGCAGCCCGTCGACGGCCGTGGTGACGGTGACGTCCTTGACCGTGGCCTTCAGATACTCGGCCTTCACGGCGTCCGGGACGGTCGAGTCCGAGGTCAGCAGGAACCGGGTGCCCATGGCGATGCCCGCGGCCCCGTACGACAGCGCCGCGACCAGGCCGCGACCGTCGCTGAAGCCGCCCGCCGCGATCACCGGGATGTCCACGGCGTCCACGACCTGCGGCAGCAGCACCGTCGTGGCCACGTCCCCGGTGTGACCGCCGCCCTCGCCGCCCTGCACGATCACCGCGTCGGCGCCCCACGCGGCCACCTTCTCGGCGTGCCGCCGGGCCCCGATCGACGGGATGACGACCACGCCCGCGTCCTTGAGCCGCCCGATCAGCTCCTTGGACGGCGCCAGCGCGAACGAGGCGACCCGCACCCCCTCGTCGATGATCAGCTGGGCCCGCTCGGCCGCGTCCCCCGCGTCCGCCCGCAGATTGACCCCGAAGGGGGTCCCCTCCGGCGTGCGGGACGTGACCTCGCGGACCGCCGAACGCAGCTGGTCCAGCGTCATCGTGGCCGAGGCCAGGATGCCCAGCGCCCCCGCGTTGGCCGCGCCCGACACCAGGCGGGGGCCGGCGACCCAGCCCATGCCCGTCTGCACGATCGGGTGCTCGACACCGACCAGCTTGGTGAATGCCGTCTCCATCGGATCAGCCCCGCACTTCGCGGTCGCGCAGTCCCTTGGGGTCGATCACCTCGCGGATCAGCCGCAGCTCGTCCGGCGTCGGCTCCCGCGTGTACGGGACCTCCTCGGCGGCCGCCAGCTCGAACCCGGTGGCCGCCCGGACCTCCTCGACGGTGACGCCGGGGTGCACGGAGACCAGGCGCATCGAGTGACCGGGCCCGGCGAAGTCGAAGACGCCGAGATCGCTGACCACCCGGGGGAGACGGTGGAAGCGGGTCACCCCGGCCGCCTCCGCACGGTCGTAGCCGACCCCGCTGACCATGTCGACGCGCTCGACGAACACCCGCGTCGAGTGCTTGGGCACCCAGTAACTCACCGGGTTGTTCAGGGTGTTCACGGGGGCGCCGCGCACCCCGAGGAGCTGGCGGGCCGGCCGCTGCCAGTCGCCGATGCACGAGATGTTCTGGTTGCCGAACCGGTCGATCTGGCTGGCGCCCATCATCACGTGCCGCCGGCCGCCGGTGACCATCGTCAGGTGGCGCCGGTACGGGAGCCAGCCCTCGGCCGTGCCGTCGAGCCCGACGAGCATCGCCTCGCCGTCGGTCAGCAGCAGGTCGGGGGAGAAGGTCCGCTTCGCGAGCCGGGCCCCGAAGGAGGGGATCAGGCCCATCGGGCTGGCGAGCACCTCGCCGTTGTCGCGCCAGGCCTCGGCGCAGGCGATCACGCAGTACTCGGCGCGGGAGACGGCGCGGGTGGCGGTGGTGGCGGCTTCGGTGCTCGTCACTGCTGCTCCTCGTGCCAGGTCCGGACGGCCAGCTGGTAGTCGTGCTCGCCCGCCCCGGACAGGAAACGGTCGGCGAACTCGTTCCAGGGGGTGGCCGCGTACAGCTTCTGGAAGGCCTCGTCGCGGTCGTAGTCGGGGACGCAGGAGGTGAAGTGCGCACCGTTCGGGGTCTCCACGACCCCGGTCACGGAGTGCCGGCTGACGAGGAGGGACTGCGGGGGGCCGGACTTGGTGAGCTCGGCGGTTTCGACGAGCTGCTCGCAGGAGACGTAGGCGGCGTCGGCGGCCTCGCAGAAGAGGTCGTCGAAGTACGGGTCCGGGCCCAGGTACTGGGCGTTGCCGAGGCGGTCGGCGCGGTTGAGGTGGACCAGGGCGGCGTCCATGCGCAGCGCGGGGACGGCGACCAGCTCCTCGCCGTCGTCGTAGGGGGAGGTGACCGTACGCAGCTCCGGGTTGACCCGCATCACGTCGGAGCCGAGACCCGCCCGGACCGGGAGGAAGGGGAGCCGGTTGGCGGCGGCGTGCAGGCCCCACATGAACATGGCCTCGTCGAGCTCGGTGAGGGTGAAGGCGGCGCGCTCGCGGGCGGCCCGGAAGTGCGGCTCCAGCGGGATGGAGTCCAGGGTGGCGAAGGGGGCGACCAGTCTGCGGATCCGGCCGGCGGCGGCCAGCAGGCCGACGTCGGGGCCGCCGTAGGAGATCACGGTGAGATCGGTGATCTCGGACCGGAGCAGTGCGCGCACCAGGGCCATGGGCTTGCGCCGGGATCCCCAGCCGCCGATGCCGATGGTCATCCCGCTGTGCAGTTGTCCGACCACCTCGTCGGGGGTCATGGACTTGTCGGTCATGCGCGCTCTTCCTTCCCGAAGGTGTCGCGGACCCGGTCGGCCACCCCGCTGAGGTTGGCCTCGAAGGTGAAGCCCTGCTCGAAGCGGTAGCTGCGGCGCACGTCCACGGGGTCGATCCCGTTGATGGCCGCCTTGGCGAGCCGGATCAGGTAGCCGTCCTTCTTCGCGATCTCGGCGGCCAGCTCCAGGGCGGCGGCGCGCAGTTCCGTGCGCGGGACCACCTTCCAGACCGAGCCGTGGGCGTGCAGTTCGGCGGCGGTCGCGGTGCGCGAGGTGTAGTACAGCGTGCGCATCAGGTGCTGCGGGACCAGCCGCGCCAGGTGGGTGGCGGCGCCGAGCGCGCCCCGGTCCAGCTCGGGCAGCCCGAAGGTGGCGTCCTCGGAGGCGACGATCGCGTCGGCGTTGCCGACGAGCCCGATGCCGCCGCCCAGGCAGAACCCGTTCACGGCCGCGACGACCGGCACCTCGCACTCGTACACGGCGGCGAAGGCCTCGTAGCAGCCCCGGTTGGCGCCGACCAGGGCGGCGTGTCCGGTGTCGCGCTGCATCTCCTTGATGTCGACGCCGGCGTTGAAGCCGCGGCCCTCGGCGGCGAGGACGACGCACCGGATCTCGGGGTCGCGGCCGGCCGCCCGCAGGGCGTCGGCGAGGTCGTACCAGCCCTGCACCGGGAGCGCGTTGACGGGTGGGAAGTCGACTGTGACGAGTGCGATGCCCTTGTCGGGGCTTGAGGTGGAGACACCCATGAGCGGATCAGCTACCTTTCCACCAAACATTTGTTAGGTGAGGAAGGTAGCAGCCTATGGAGCTCGACGGGAGGGTCGTCGTCGTCACCGGAGGAACCCGGGGCGTCGGCGCCGGGATCGCCCGGTCGTTCCTCGCGGCCGGCGCGGACGTGGTCGTCTGCGCCCGGCGGCCACCGGACCAGGAGGTGGCGGCGGACGGCCGGACGGCCGCCTTCACCCCGGTCGACCTGCGCGATCCGGCCGCCGTGCACACGTTCTTCGGCACGGTCGCGGGCCGGTACGGGCGACTCGACTGCCTGGTCAACAACGCGGGCGGCACCCCGTACCGGCTGCTGGGCGAGGGCGAGGCGCAGCGCCACGCGCGCGTCGTCGAGCTCAACCTGCTCGCGCCGATGACCGCCTCGCTCGCGGCCTACCCCTGGCTGCGCGAAGCGCGCGGCTCGGTGGTCATGATCGGCAGCGTCAGCGGGACCCGCCCCTCGCCGGGGACGGCCGCGTACGGCGCCGCCAAGGCCGGGCTGGAGAACCTGGCCCGGTCCATGGCCGTCGAATGGGCCCCCGACGTGCGGGTCAACTCACTCCTCCTCGGCATGGTGCGGACCGAACTGGCCCACCTGCACTACGGCGACGAGGCCGGCATCGCGTCGGTCGGCGCCACCGTCCCGCTGGGGCGGCTGGCGGAACCCTCGGACGTGGGGGAGGCGGCGGTGTTCCTGGCCTCGGACCGGGCGGCGTACGTGAGCGGGGCGAGCCTGCTGGTGCACGGGGGCGGGGAGCGCCCGGCGTTCCTGGATGCGGCAACTGTCAACAAGGAGAGCTGAGATGGCGGGACTGTGTGAAGGCCGGGTCGTGATCGTGACGGGCGCGGGGCGGGGGCTGGGGCGGGCCCATGCGCTGGCCTTCGCGGCGGAGGGGGCGAAGGTCGTCGTGAACGACCTCGGGGTCGGGCTCGACGGGCTGCCGGGGCCGGACGGCCCGGCGGCCCAGGTGGTCGCCGAGATCGAGGCGCTGGGCGGTGAGGCGCTCGCGCACGGCGGGGACATCGCCACGTCCAAGGGCGCGGCCTCACTGGTGACGGCGGCCGTGGACACCTTCGGGCGCCTGGACACCCTCGTCAACAACGCGGGCTTCCTGCGGGACCGGATGCTGGTCAACCTGGACGAGGACGACTGGGACGCGGTCATGCGGGTCCACCTGAAGGGCCACTTCCTGCCGCTGCGGTCGGCGGCCGCGTGGTGGCGGGCGGAGGCCAAGGCGGGTCGGCCCGTGGCCGCCCGGGTGGTCAACACCTCCTCCGGGGCCGGACTGCTGGGCTCGGTCGGCCAGGGCAACTACAGCGCGGCCAAGGCCGGGATCCTCGGCCTGACGATGGTCGCGGCGCAGGAGATGGGCCGCTACGGGGTCCAGGTCAACGCGATCGCCCCGGCGGCGCGGACCCGGATGACGGAGCGGACCTTCGCCGAGACCATGGCCGCCCCCGAGGCGGGCGGCTTCGACGCGATGGCCCCGGAGAACGTCTCCCCGCTGGTCGTCTGGCTGGGGGCGGACGCCTCGGCGGGGGTCACGGGCCGGGTCTTCGAGACGGAGGGCGGCCGGATCACGGTGATGGAGGGCTGGCGGCCGGGCCCCACGGCGGACCGGGGCGCCCGCTGGACCCCGGCGCAGGCGGGGGCGGCCGCCTTGGAACTCCTCGCGGCGGCGCAGGCTCCGCTGCCGGTGTACGGCGCGCGGTAGCCGCCCCGGTCCGGTCCCGGCGGCGCGGGCGGAGGCTAAGGTTCCTGGTCCGGGACAAGAAGCCGAAGGGACACGTACCGACGATGGCCGTCACGCCGACCCCGCAGAAGATCACCACGTTTCTGATGTTCGAGGGGCGGGCCGAGGAAGCCATGGGCTTCTACGTCTCGCTGTTCGACGACGCCGAGGTGCTTGCCGTCAGCCGCTACGGCCCCGACGAGACCGGACCCGGGGCCGGGCCCGCGGGAACCGTGCGCCACGCGACCTTCTCCCTGGCCGGACAGCAGTTCATGTGCATCGACAGCCCGGCGCAGCACGCGTTCGGCTTCACGCCCGCGGTGTCGCTGTACGTCCAGTGCGAGGACGACGCCGAGATCGACCGCCTCTACCGCGCGCTCGCCGAGCAGGGCCAGGAGCTGATGCCCCTGGGCTCGTACGGATTCAGCCACCGGTTCGGCTGGGTGAACGACCGCTTCGGAGTCTCCTGGCAGCTGAACGTCGCGGCCCCGCCCAGCGCGGGCGGGTGAGGGGCCGGGCTCAGGAGCCGGCGCCGCCCGGCCGGGGCTGGTCGAGGCCGAGCATCTCCAGCGCCGAGTCCATCTCCGCCTGGAACAGCACGCGGGGGTTGGCCTCGGGGCCGAACTGACCGTAGACCTCCAGCGCGACGGGGCCGTACATGCGGCCCCACACGCGCAGCGAGGCCAGCAGCGCCTGCGGCGGCAAGTGGGGGAAGCACTCGCGGGCGAGGGCCGCGAGGGAGGGGACGAAGTCGCTCCACTGCGCCTCGGCCCGCTTGAGCTGCTCGGGAGCGGCGGGCCAGGCGGCGTCGACCAGGCCCAGGAGGATCATGCAGCACCGGCGGGCGGCCGCCACCACGTTGTCGTGGGTCGGCGCGTACCCCGGCGAGCTGTCCCCGTAGGTGAGGCGGAACTCCGCCGGGCGGGTCCGGGCCCACTCCCGGAAGGTGTCCGCGACCGCGAGGAGCCGGGCCGCGGTCGCCTCCTCGGGGAGCGCGTCGCGGGCCAGCTCCTGCTGGTCGGCGAGCCGGTTGTACGTGTCTGCCGCCAGCGTGGCGAGCAGATCGTCCCGGGTGTCGAAGTACCCGTACAGGGCCGCGGCGGTCATGCCCATCTCGCGTGCGATGCCGCGCAGCGTGATCCCGGCGACGTCGCCGGAGGCGAGCAGGGCGAGCGCCACCTCCTTGATCTCGGCGGTGGTCTCGATCCGAAGACGTTCACGGCGCGACAGGGTCTGCATGGCGGGGGCTCCTCCTCAGGGACACGGCGAGAGTGTCTTCTACCCCCGTACAAACACCGTTTACTTACCTTACCGTGTTGACGAACCGCAACTCGGCAGACCTCCTCCGGACCTTGGTGAGGGCGCACGCCACCAGCACCACGGCGAGGCTGCCCAGGCTCATCAGCAGCTGGGGGCGGGCCTGTGCGCTGAACAGCATCGAGCACAGGATCGCCGAGAAGGCCGCGATGACCAGCAGCGTCAGGTACGGGAAGCCCCACATGCGGAAAGCCGGCCGTTCGGGGGCGGTGCGCTCGGTGCGGATCCGCAGGACGAACTGGGAGACGGCGATCCCCAGGTACATGATGATCAGCACCGCGCCGGTCGAGTTGAGCAGGAACGGGAACGCCCGCCCCGGACTGACCGCCTGCGCCGCGACGGCCCCGCAGCCCGCCACGGTACCGAGCAGGACCGCGCGCCGCGGTGCCGCTACCCACCGGGGCGCGTCGCCGTGCCCGGCGAGGGTGGCCAGCATGCGCGAGGAGGCGTACAGCGTGGAGCCCAGCACCGACAGCAGCGCGGTCAGGATCACCATGCTCATGGCCGTTCCGGCGAAGGGCACCCCGATCCGGGTCAGGGCCGTCACGTACGGGCTCTCGCCGCCGGTGATCTCCGGCCAGGGCACGATCGCGAGGACCAGCAGGACCGAGCCGAGGAAGAACACGAGGATCCGCCAGACGATCTGGCGGGTGGCGCGGGCCACGGCCCGGCCCGGGTCGGGGCACTCGGCGGCCGCGACGGCCACGATCTCGGTACCGCCGAAGGCGAAGACGACGCCGACGGTGGCGGTGAGGACCGGGCCGAAGCCGTGCGGGGCGAACCCCCCGTACGCCGTGAGGTTCCCCAGCGGGGGACCGGAAGGGCCCTCGCCCAGCAGGTACGCGGTCCCCAGGGCCAGGAAGGCCAGGATCGCGCCGATCTTGACGACCGCGAACCAGAACTCCGCGTTCCCGAAGGCGCGGGAGGAGCGGAGGTTCACCGCCGTCAGCCCGCCGAGCAGGAGCAGGCTGCAGGACCAGGCCGGCACCTGCGGCAACCAGGCGTGCACGATCTGGCCGCCCGCGATCGCCTCGATGGCCACGATGGCGACGAAGGCGTACCAGTAGAGCCAGCCGACCGTGAATCCCGCCCAGTCGCCGAGGGCGAGGCGGGCGTAGTCGGCGAAGGACCCGGCCATCGGGCGGGCGGCGACCATCTCCCCGAGCATCCGCATGACCAGCAGCACCAGCAGCCCGGCCAGCGCGTAGCTGACGAGGGCGGCGGGCCCGGCGGCCCGGATGCTCTGCGCGGAACCGACGAAGAGACCGGTGCCGACCGCGCCGCCCATCGCCATCATGGTCAGGTGGCGGCTGCGGAACGCCTGCCCGCCGTCCTTCGTCACGGCGCGACCGAGAGCTTGTGCCGGAAGACCGCGTGCGGGTCGTAGCGGCGCTTGACCGCCCGCAGCCGCTCGTGGCCGCCCTTGTAGAAGAGCTCGTGCCAGGGGACGCCGGAGGTGTTGACCGCAGGGTCGGCCAGGTCGGTGTCGGGGTAGTTGATGTAGCAGCCGTCCGTCACCCCGCCGGTCACCGGGACGCCGCCGGTCTCGGCGTAGACGTCGCCGTAGAAGGCGCGCAGCCGGGCCGTCTCCTTCTCGTCGTCCTGCGGCCGCGACCAGATCGCCTGGTAGAGGACCTTGAAGACGGAGTCGCGCTGGGCGGCGGCGGTGTCCGCCTCGCCGTGGGCGTTGATGGCGCCGCCGAAGGAGAGCAGGACCAGCGAGGTGTCCGGGTTGTCGGTCCGTGACAGGTGCCGGTACGCGGCCTTCAGCTGGTGCCCGGTGAAGTTGCGCCGGTGGTAGGCGGACTTGAGCCCGACCCGGGCCAGCGGGTTGGCCCAGACCGGATTGGGCGAGCCGACCATGCGGGCCGCGTCCAGCCAGGGCAGCTCGCGGGGGGTGAACAGGTTCGGCATGGCCGCCAGCTCGCCGCTGGGCCGCTCGACCGGGCGCGGGGTCAGGCCGGTGCCGTCCAGCAGGGCGGCGAGGTACTGGTCGAGGGTGGCGCGGGAGGAGGACTGGGCGTAGTGGGCGAGGGAGCCGAAGCGGCGGGCGTTGGCGTTGAAGAGGGTGGACAGGTGGCGGCCCGGCGCGTCCGGGCCGGAGTTGCGCTCGTGCCAGGCGCCGTAGTTCTGCAGGAGCCGCACGAAGCGGTCCTCGGTGAGCTCGCTCCAGGACAGGTCGATCGCGGAGGCGTGCAGCCGGGCCGGCGGGGCGGGCAGCTGACGCTCCGGGGGCGCGTGCTCGGTACCGGGGGTGCGGAACCAGTAGCGGGTGATGAGGCCGAAGTTGCCGCCGCCGCCTCCGGTGTGGGCCCACCACAGCTCGCGGTGCGGATCGCCGGCCTCGCGGGTGGCGACGACCGTGCGGGGGCGGCCGCCGCTGCCCGGGACGACCACCTCGACGGCGTACAGGTGGTCCACGACCAGGCCGAAGTCGCGGGAGAGGAGGCCGTAGCCGCCGCCGCTGATGTGCCCGCCGGCGCCCACGGAGTGGCAGACCCCGCCGGGCAGGGTGACGCCCCAGCCCTTGTAGAGGGCCTCGTAGACGGCCATGAGGTGGGCACCGGGCTCGACGTAGAAGGCGCGGCGCCGCTCGTCGTAGCCGACGGCGGTCATCTCGGAGAAGTCGAGGAGGACCTCCACCTCGGGGTTGCAGGTGAAGTCGGCGAGGCAGTGGCCGCCGGAGCGGACGGAGACCCGCTTGCGGCGGGCGATCGCCTCGCGGAGCGCGTCCTCGGCGTCACGGGCCGAGCGGACCATCTTGACGTGCTCGGGGCGGGCCACATGGCGGCGGTTGATGCCCGTCTGGAGCGAGGGGTAGCGGGCGTCGGAGGGCAGGATCTTCGGTCCCGCCGCCCCGGGGGCGGGGGCGGGGGAGGCGGCGGCGTCCGTGGCGGTGAGGGGGCCGGCTGTCGCGGCGCCCGCCGCGACGGCCGAGGCGGCGAGGAATCCGCGGCGGTCCAGATTCGGCATGACAGGGTCCCTTGCGTGGCGCGAGTGCGGTACGGGGCTGTGCGATGGGTGGGGTGAGGGCGGGCTGGGCGTAAAGCCGGGCCCCGGAGGCGAGCGGGGGGCTCTGTGCGCCTCCGGGGCCCGGGGTCCAGGTGGGGGTGTCCTGCCGGTCGGGCCAGGCCTGACCGGCAGGACACCCCCTGGTCCTGCCGGTCAGGCGTTGGCGCCGCCGTCGACGGTCAGGGTGGTGCCCGTGACGAACGAGGCTTCGTCGCTCGCCAGGTAGAGGACCGCGCTCGCGATCTCCGCGGCCCGGCCGTAGCGGCCGAAGATGTTCAGGCCGCGCTGGAAGTCGGCGGAGGGGCCGTCGGCGGGGTTCATGTCGGTGTCGATGGAGCCGGGCGCCACCTGGTTGACGGTGATGGCGCGTTCGCCCAGGTCACGGGCGAGGCCCACGGTCAGGCCCTGGATCGCCGCCTTCGACATGGCGTACGGGGTGAAGCCCGCGGCCGGGACCTGCGTGGCGAGGCAGGAGCCGACGTTGACGATGCGGCCGCCGTCGGGCATGGCCAGGGAGACGGCCTGCGCGGTGAGGAAGGCGCCGCGGACGTTGACGTCCAGGGTCCGGTCGAGGGTGGCCAGCGGCACCTCGGCGAGCGGCGGGCAGGTCATGTCCCCGTAGCCGGCGTTGTTGACGAGGATGCGGACCGGGCCGAGTTCGCGCACGACCCGGTCCACCGCGGCCGTCACGGCCTCGGCGTCGGCGGCGTCGGCCTCGACGGCCACGGCGCGGCGCCCGAGGGCCCGTACCTGCCCGGCGACCTCCTCAGCCTGTTCCTTGTTCGAGCGGTAGGTGATCGCGACGTCGGCGCCGTGGGCGGCGAGCGTACGGGCGATCTTGGCGCCGATGCCGCGGGAGCCGCCGGTCACCAGGGCCACGCCGTGGAGAGTGGTCGTCACATCAATTCCTGTTCTGTGCGGGGGAGTTGGGTGAAGGGAAAGGGTGGCGGGCTCAGGCCGTGGCGGGCTGCCGCTCGGGAGCGGCCGGGGCGGCGCCGCCGCTGCCGTCCTTCTTGGCCCGCAGGTCCGGCAGGAGGGTGAACAGGCCGAGGAAGGCCATGATCACGCCGAGTACGAGCGGGGCCCGGAGCCCGTAGGCGTTGATGCCGACACCGCCGAGCCAGGAGCCGATGACGATGCCGAGAGTGATGAAGGAGGAGTGCACGGTGTTGACCAGCGGGCGGGCGTTCGCGGTGCGCTGGACCCGGGTGATCATGCAGGGGTTCATGGTGACGCCGACCAGGCCGATGCCCATCATGAAGATCAGCGCGGGCGCGGTGACCTCGGCGAAGACGGCGAAGCCGGCGAGGAAGACCATGTTGAGCCCGAGCCCGACGAGCTGGGTGACGATGGTGTGCTTGTCGGCGAAGCGGCCCACGATGTTGTTGCCGACGACGGTCGCGGCTCCGTAGGCGACCAGCAGCCACGGCACCGAGCCCTCGCTGAAGCCGGTGAGCTCGGTCAGGATCGGCGTGAAGTAGCTGAAGGCGGAGAAGGTGGCGCCGATGATCAGCGTGGAGGTGGAGAACACCAGCCACAGCCGCGGGTTCTTGAAGGCGCGCATCTCCTCCTTGACGGAGGGTCCGGCCTCCCCCTCGGCGCCGGTCACGGAGGGGACGCCGACAATCGTGGCGAGAGCGGCGAGCACGGTCAGCCCCGAGATCGCCCAGAAGGCGGCCCGCCAGCCGAACTGGCCGCCGACGAAGGTGGAGATGGGCAGGCCGAGCAGGGTGCCGAGCATCAGCCCGTTCATGGCGGCGCCGATCGCCTTGCCGCGCATCTCCGGCTTGGTGATCTCGGCGACGACCGAGAGCGAGACGCCGAAGAAGGCGGAGGAGGCGACACCCGTGATGACGCGCCCGATGGCCATCGTCACGTAGTCGGTGGACAGGGCGGCCAGGATGTTGCCGCCGAGGAAGACCGCGAACAGCACCATCAGGGCGCTCTTGTGCGGGAGCCTCAGCACGGCGGTGGCCAGGAACGGCCCGCCGAGGGCCATGGCGACGGCGAACGCGGTGATCAGGTAGCCGACTTGGGGGATGGTGGCCCCGAGTCCTTCGGAGATCTGGGGCATCAGGCCGGCCACCACGAATTCGCTGGTGACCATGGCGAAGATGCCGAGGGCGAGGACGTACACGGCCTTGGGCACGGCCGTCACAACCTTTCTATAACTAAACGATCGTTCCAGAACGTGGGCAGGCGCAACCCAGGGGCGGAGCAAGGTGGTTGCAGGTCAGCAGGTCAGCAGGTCAGCAGGTCAGCAGGTCAGCAGGTCAGCAGGTCAGCAGGTCCGCAGAGCCGGACGCCGGACGGGTGTCAGCCGGTACAGGACAGGCCCTTGAGGGCCTGGTCGACGACCTGGGTCAGGTAGTCCCGGTCCGCCGCCCGCTCCATGACGCGCAGTCCCTGCGTGAGGGTGACGAGGAGGCGGGCGGTGGTGCGCACGTCGGTGCCGGGCGCGAGCTCCCCGGCCACCCGGGCCCGCAGCAGGAGGTAGGCGAAGGCCTCCTCCAGGGAGCCCAGCGCCCCGCCGAGCCGTTCGGCGGCCTTCGCGTCCCCCGGCAGCCGCTCCAGCACGCCGTGGGTGACCATGCACCCGCCGCGCAGCGGATCGGCCAGCGCGGACTCGACGTAGGAGAGGAGGAAGGCGCGCAGGACCGGCAGGGCGGGACCCTCGTCGGACTCGGCGAGGCTCTCCTGCGCCCGGTCCGCCTCGACGGCGCAGTACAGGTCCAGCGCCTTGAGGTAGAGGTCGTGCTTGGAACCGTAGGCGGCGTACATGCTGGAGCGGTTGATGCCCAGCGCGTCCACCAGGTCCTGGATCGAGGTGGCCTCGTACCCCTGGCGGCGGAAGAGCTCCATGGCCGCCACGAGGGCGGTCTGCGGGTCGAACTCCTTGGGCCTTGCCATGAGCACGAGGCTACCCCATTTCCAACCGGTCGTTTCAGAAAGGTGGCACAGCAGTCCGGGGTCAGTCGAAACTGGCCGGAACCACTCCGTACCGCGCCCCGACCTCGGCCACGCCCGGAGGGTCCTCCACCGGCACCGGCACGCCCGCGGTGGGCTCCGTACCGGCCTCCAGGAAGAAGTTCTCCACCCCGCCCGGCGTGAAGATCAGCAGCAGCTTCGCCGTGTGCAGGGAGTGGTTGTGGAACTGGTGCGCCGTACCGCGCGGCACGAACACGAAGTCGCCGGTGGCCGCCTCGTACGTGTTCTCGCCGACCCGGATGGTCAGCCGGCCGTCCAGGACGTAGAACGCCTCGTCCTCGTCGGCGTGGCGGTGCGGCGGGGGGCCGCCGCCGGGCGGTACGGACGCCTCCAGCACGGCGATGGAACCGCCGGTCTCGACCGCGCCCGCCTTGACGCTGTAGACGTCACCGGACAGCCAGGTGGCCTTGCCGCCACCCGCCGGGACGTGCAGGACCCGCCGCACCTCGGTCGGCACCTCGGCCTGCTGTGTCGCTTCGAACAAAGACATCTCTCAACCCACCGTCGTCGCTTCGCCGAGGAGCGCGAGGACCGGGTCGTCGACCGCCACCTCACGTCCTGCGCATTCCACCGTGACCAGCCGCAGCCACTCGCCGTCCGCGCACGCCACGTACAGCCCGCTGCCGTCGCGCACCAGCGTGCCGGGCGGCCGGCCGCCGGACGCGGGACCGCCGCCCTCCCCGTACGCCGCCGACAGCAGCCGGATGCGCTGCCCGCCGGGGGCCGTGAACCAGGCACCGGGATTGCGGTAGGCCGCCCGTACGTGGCGCTCCACGACGGCGGCCGGCCGGCCGAAGTCGAGCCGGTAGTGCTCGTCGCGGGGCCGCCCGTAGTAGGAGCGGCGGGACAGGTCCTGGGGCGTGCGCTCCAGGGTGCCCTCCACCAGATGCGGGATCAGGTCGAGCAGCATCAGGACGTTGGCGCGTTCCTGCATGGTGCGCAGCTCCAGGCCGGTCTCGCGGCCCGAGAGCGGGATGTGGTGCTGCATCAGCAGGTCGCCGTCGTCGAGTTCGACGCCCATCTCGATGGCGGAGACGGAACTCTCCGCGGCCCCTTCGCGGACCATCCAGTAGAAGGGCGCCAGCCCCGCGAACTCCGGCAGCGGCGAGGGGTGGAAGTTGACCGAGGTACGGCGCGGCAGCGCCAGCAGCGGAGCCTTCAGCAGCTGCTGGAAATTGCCGACGAGGAAGTAGTCGGCGTCCAGCGCGGCGAGGGCCTCCACGGCGTCGGGGTCGTTCGCCGAGCGCGGGCGCAGGACGCGTACGCCCAGGGCGCGCGCATGGTCGGCGACGTCGACGGCCTCCTCGTCATCGGTGAAGTACGCGCACAGCTTCCCGGGCGGTGAGGTGACCAGGGCGGCCAGCTCCACGTTCGGGTGGCCGTGCAGGATGCTCAGGAAGGGTGATCCGAGTTTGGAATTGACTTCGGTGAACAGCACAACACGTATGGAATCCATGACGGTCGGACGCTTCTCTCGTCTCTGTTTCTAGAAGAACGGGGAGGTGGAGGAGCCGCCCAGCAGGACGTTGCCGGTGAGCTGGAGCACCGAGTCCTGGGCGACGGCGTGCTGGCACATGGTGTTGGCGTCGCGCAGCCACCGGTCCAGCGGATGGGGCTTGTAGACGGACGATCCGCCGACGAGGTCGAAGAGCTCGTGGACGATGGAGCGCGCCGTGCGGAAGGCGTGGCGCCGGGCGATCGCGGTGGCCACGCGGGCGTCGTCGCTCAGTTCGTCACCGGAGGCGAGCGCGTCCCACTGCACCTGGAGGGTGCTGTAGACACCGGCGCGGGCGGCGATCAGCTCCCCCTCCAGGCGGGCGATCGCCGACTGGATCCGGTAGTCCTCGCGCCACGGGGTGCCGGTCTCGCGGTCGGTCCGCTGCGCTGCCAGCTCGCGTACGTGGTCCAGCGCGGCGCGCGCCATGCCGAGCGGGATGCCCGGCATCTTGCGCAGGATGGCGTCCGGGGTGGCGTGCAGCGGGCCGGTCCGCCGGGGCTCGGAGAAGGAGAAGGAACGCTCCTCGGGCACGAAGAGGTCGGTGCAGGAGTAGTCCTGCGAGCCGGAGCCGGCCAGACCGGTGGTGTGCCAGGTGTCGTGGAACTCGTAGTCGCCGGGGTGGGCGATCATCACCCGCCAGTGGCGTGCGGCGCCGGTCACCGGGTCGGCCTCCGGCTTGCCGTCCTCGCCGAAGACGTGGACGCCGGCGCCCAGCCAGTCGCAGTGCGAGGAGCCGGAGCCGAACTTCCAGCGGCCGGTGACCCGGAAGCCGCCGGGCACCCGGACCGCCTTGCCCTGCGGATAGATCCAGCCGGAGTTGGCCATGTCGAGGGTGGGCCACATGCCGCGGGCGACCTCGTCGTCGAGGTAGCCGGAGTAGATCCCGGAGTCCATGCCGATCATCGCGCACCAGCCGACGGAGACGTCGCCGGCGGAGAGGATCTCCAGGAGCTCGGCCTGCTGCATCGAGGTCAGCTCCGGGCCGCCCCAGGTCTTGGGCATGGCGGCGCGGAACACGCCGGCCCCGCGGAGCAGTTCGACGATGTCCTCGGGCAGCCGGCGCTCGGCCTCGATGCGCGGGGAGTTCTCCCGCAGCACGGGCACGAGGGCGCGGGCGCGGTCCAGGATCGCCTCGGCGGTGTCGGGTACGTACGGCATCGTCGTCATCACGTTCTCATCGGGGGTGCGGGGCGGGCGGGACGGGGCGGCGGTCATGCGTAGCGGCCGGCGGCCATGACCCCGTGCGGGTCGACGGCCTCGCGCAGGGCGCGCTGGAGGGCGGCCTCGGCGGTGCCGGCGGTGCCGGCCGTGCCGGTGGCGGCGCGTGAGTGACCGGAGTCGAGCCGGTAGGGGCGCAGGCCCGCCTCGCCGAACCAGAGGTGGGCGAGGTCGAGCGCCCGGTGGGCGGCCTCGGTCTGCGTGGCGCGGTCGAAGGGGAAGGACACGACCAGGTCGATGACGTCGGCGTCGAGCGCGTTGACGGTGGAGCCGGGCCGGATGCCGGTCGCCAGGTGGATGCGGTCGAGGATGTCCAGGGCCCGGACCACCGAGGCGCCGTCGAAGGGCAGGAACGGCAGGAAGAACAGCCAGCCGTTGCCGTCCGTGTCCACCCGCTCGGCGGCGGCGCCGGTGGCCGAGGCGAGCATCCGTTCGTTGTGCGCGACCGAACCGCGGTAGGCCGCGTGCACCACGTGGGCGACGACGTCCTCGTCGGCGGGCGCCTCCTCGTCGCTGGAGGTGACCGAGGTGAACAGGCCCGTCTCGGCCATCTCGGCCAGCAGGGCCGTCTTCAGGGCGGCGGCCGAGCGCTCGGTGCCCTCCACGCTCAGGTGGGCGACGTAGCCGCCGGCGGTGTCCCCGCCGCCGTACGTGGCCGTCGAGGCGGTGTCGTACACCTTGATGACGCCCGCGATCAGGCCGTTCGCCTTCCACGTGCGCAGCGCGTCGACGGCCTGGTGCAGCGTCTCGCGGTGGAACCCCGCGCGGACGGTGCTCTGGTGCAGCGGGCGCGGCAGCAGCCGGACCACGGCGGCGGTGACGATGCCGAGGTCGGACTGGGTGAACAGGTGCAGCAGGCTGGGGCCGAGGCCGAGCGGGTTGAAGCCGTCGCCCTTGCCGTGCACGCCGTCGCCGGGCCACCAGCCTATGTGGGCGACCGAGCCGTCGGGCAGGACGACCTCCAGGCCGAGCAGGTCCTCGGTGCGCTGGTGGCGCAGGCCCACCCCGCGGTCCACGGTGTTGCCCAGGACGCTGGTGTGGCCGGAGGACGCGGTGACGTTCAGCATCCGGCCGGTGCCGGCCAGCAGTTCGGAGAGTTCCTTCTGGGTGACGCCCGGCTCGACGACCGCGTAGCCCGCCTCGGTGTCGAGGGCGCGCAGGGCGTCGAGCCCGGCCAGTTCGACCCGTACGACGGGGCCGGCGGCCGGCTCCTTGGAGCCGAGCCCCCAGTTGCGGCCGGTGGAGAGGGGCTGGAGGCCGGGGAGTCCGGCGCCGGCGGCCTTGGCGCGGTGGAAGGCGCCGACCAGGGCCGTCACGTCGGCGACCGAACCGGGACGCAGGACGGCACGGGTGTCGCGCGGGGCGAACGCGGAGACGTTGGGGTCCGGCGGCAGCGGTGCGCCGGCGTCGTGCCGCGCGCGTTCCGCGCCGAGGGCCTGCTGGAGTTCTTCCAGCACGGCCTTGAGATCCGGGTACAGGGACGGGTCTTGCATGCCTCGACCTCGATCGTGATGTGGGTGGTCGGTGAGGTGGACGACTGGTGGGACTGATCTACCGGGGGGACTGCGCGGGACGGGTGGGCGCGGAGTCGCCGAGGTAGACGGGTGCGAGCGGGCCGTACGAGGTGACGTGGGCCAGGACGCGTACGGTGCGGGCCGGCGCGCCGGCCCAGGCGGTGTCGGCCGCGCACAGCGCGGGCACCTCCCAGCCCTCCTCGCGCAGCGCGAGGGCCGGGGTGTCGCTGGTGAGGTCCGGGCTGCAGGTGAACAGCAGGCTGATGACGGCCTCGCGCTCCAGGCCGTTGCGGACCAGGAGTTCGGCGACGAGCTCGCGGGTGGCGGCGGCGATGTGCCGGGGGGTGTCCTCGGCCACCGTGGTCGCGCCGCGCACGGCCCGTACGGCTGTCACCGCCGACGGCGTGAGAGGCCCTGCTGCGGCTTCGGGGCTCACTCCGCGCCCGCCGGGGCGGGGGTGAGCCGGCCCCGGTGGAACAGCAGCGCGCCTCCGGTGTCCTCGCCGGGGCGTACGTGTTCGACGCGCCCGAGGAAGAGCGTGTGGTCCCCGCCGGGGAACCGCTCCTCGATCCGGCAGCCGAGGGAGGCCAGGGCGCCGGGCAGGTACGGGCGGGCCTCCACGCCCTCGCCCTCGGTGGTGAAGTGCGCGTCCAGCTCCCGCCCGAACGGCTTGTCACGGGAGGCGAACAGCCGCGCCAGGTCGCCCTGTCGGCCGGAGAGCAGGTGGACCTGGAACTCCCCGGTCGTGTCGATCGCCGGGTAGGTCCGGGAGGACTTCATGACGGAGACCAGGACGCGGGGTGGTTCGAGCGAGATCGAGACGAACGAGTTGGCGGTCATCGCCGCCGCGTGCGCGCCCTGTCCCGACGACAGCACGGTGACGCCGGTCGGGAACAGGCGCATCACCGACCGGAGATCGTCCGGTACGGGCATGGCAGGGCCCAGAGTTGTGGCCATTTCCCCCTCCTCAGGAGTTATCGGCAGAAGAAAACTTAACAGAGTTTAGTAACGATCGAAAGCCAGGTCAGGGGCCTACTGACGGCATTTAACGCAATCGAAATAGCCGTTGGACCATGGAGTTAACGGAGCATGGCGGCTCCCGTCCCGAGCGTCGGCGGGCTTTCCCGCTCAGCGGGAACACGGCCTCCCGCCCGCGCCCGCGCCCCGCCTACCGTCTGCGGCACCACACACCACGCACCACCGCGGCCGGAAGGACCCCCATGCTGAACGACCGGCACCGGCGCGAGGCCGCCGAGATCCTGTACGCGGCACAGCACCGGAGGGCCCCGGTACGGCCGCTGACCGAGCGGTACGAAGCCATCGACGCGCAGGACGCGTACGAGATCCAGCTCCTGGGCATCCGCCGCCGCTGCGCCGAGGGCGCCGCCGTCACCGGGCACAAGGTCGGGCTGTCGTCCCCCGTGATGCAGGCCATGATGGGCGTCGACGAGCCCGACTACGGACACCTCCTCGACACCATGGAACTGCGCGAGGACACCCCCGTCCCCGTCGCCGCCTACTGCGCGCCCCGCATCGAGGTCGAGGTCGGCTTCGTCCTCGGCGCCGACCTCCCCGGCGAGGGCTGCACCGAGGCCGACGTCCTGGCCGCCACCGAACGGGTCGTCCCCGCCCTGGAACTGATCGACAGCCGCATCGCCGACTGGCGGATCTCCCTCGCGGACACCGTCGCCGACAACGCCTCCTCCGCCGGCTACGTCATCGGCGAGGGCCGCGACCCGCGCGAGCTGGACCTCAAGTCCGTCGAAGCGCGCCTCGCGAGCGGCGGCGAGACCCTCGCCACCGGCCGCGGCGACGCCGTCCTCGGCGATCCCGCCACCGCCGTCGCCTGGCTGGCCCGGACCGTCGCCCGCTTCGGCGTCCCGCTGCGCAAGGGCCACCTCATCCTGCCCGGCTCGTGCACCCGCGCCGTGGACGTGACCGCCGGTCGCACCTACACCGCCGACTTCACCGGGCTCGGCCCGGTGTCCCTCACCTTCTCCTGAGTGACCGACGCCCCAGGGGGCACAGCATGAAGAAAGCGACCGCCGCCATCGTCGGCTCCGGCAACATCGGCACCGACCTGCTCCACAAGCTCCTGCGCTCCCCGTACATCGAGCCCCGCTGGATGATCGGCGTCGACCCCGACAGCGAGGGCCTCGCCCGGGCCCGCCGCGCCGGACTCGACGCCTCCCACCGGGGCGTCGACCACCTGCTCGGCCGGGCCGAACTGCCCGACCTGGTCTTCGAGGCCACCTCGGCGTACGTCCACCGCGCGCACGCCCCGCGCTACGCCGAACTCGGCATCAAGGCCGTCGACCTGACCCCGGCCGCCGTCGGCCCCGCCGTCGTACCGCCCGCGAACCTCACGGCCCACCTCGACCGGGCCAACGTCAACATGATCACCTGCGGCGGGCAGGCCACCATCCCCATCGTGTACGCCGTCTCCCGCGTGGTCCCCGTCGCCTACGCCGAGATCGTCGCCTCGGTGGCCTCCGTCTCCGCCGGCCCCGGCACCCGCGCCAACATCGACGAGTTCACCCGCACCACCGCCCGCGGCATCGAGGAGATCGGCGGCGCCGACCGCGGCAAGGCGATCATCATCCTCAACCCCGCCACGCCCCCGGTGATCATGCGCGACACCGTCTTCTGCGCGATCCCGCCGGACGCCGACCAGGAGGCCGTCACCGCCTCCGTGCACCGGATCGCCGCGGAGGTGGCCGCGTACGTACCCGGCTACCGGCTGCGCGCCGAGCCGCAGTTCGACGAACCCTCCGCACTCAGCGGCGGGCAGGCCCGCGTCGCGATCTTCCTGGAGGTGGAGGGCGCGGGCGACCACCTGCCCCCGTACGCCGGAAACCTCGACATCATGACCGCCGCCGCCACCAAGGTCGGCGAGGAGTTCGCGAAGGGACTCACCGCGTGACGACGTACTCCGACACCCTCGACATCCGCATCACCGACTCCTCGCTGCGCGACGGCTCGCACGCCAAGCGCCACCAGTTCACCGGGGAGGACGTCCGGTCCGTCGTCGCCGCCCTCGACGCCGCCGGCGTCCCCGTCATCGAGGTCACCCACGGCGACGGCCTCGGCGGCTCCTCCTTCAACTACGGCTTCTCCCAGACCCCCGAGCAGGAACTCATCAAGATCGCCGCCGACACCGCCCGGAACGCGAAGATCGCCTTCCTGATGCTGCCGGGACTGGGCGTCAAGGACGACATCCGGGCCGCCCACGCCGGTGGCGGCGAGATCTGCCGCATCGCCACCCACTGCACCGAGGCCGACATCTCCGTCCAGCACTTCGGGCTCGCCCGCGAGATGGGCCTGGAAACCGTCGGCTTCCTGATGATGGCCCACTCCACCACCCCCGAGAACCTCGCCCGCCAGGCCCGGATCATGGCCGACGCCGGCTGCCAGTGCGTGTACGTCGTCGACTCCGCCGGCGCCATGGTCATGGACGAGGTCACCGACCGCGTCGCGGCCCTCGTCGCCGAGCTCGGCGACGACGCGCAGGTCGGCTTCCACGGCCACGAGAACCTCGGCCTGGGCGTCGGCAATTCGGTCGCCGCCGTACGCGCCGGGGCGCTCCAGATCGACGGCTCCACCCGGCGGCTCGGCGCGGGCGCGGGCAACACGCCCGTCGAGGCCTTCGCCGCCGTCTGCCAGAAGATGGGCATCCGCACCGGCATCGACGTCCTCGCCGTCATCGACGCGGCCGAGGACGTGGTCCGGCCCGTCATGGACGAGGAGTGCCGACTCGACCGGATGGCCCTCCTGATGGGCCATGCCGGGGTCTACTCCAGCTTCCTGAAGCACGCCTACCGGCAGGCGGAACGCTACGGGGTGTCCGGCGCCCAGATCCTGCTCCGCGCGGGCGAGCGCCGCCTCGTCGGCGGCCAGGAGGACCAGCTCATCGACATCGCCGTCGAACTGGCCACCGCATCCGCCCACTCCAGCCCGGCCGGCGTGTGAGGCGCACCCACTCCAGCCCGGCCGGCGTCATGCCGCCGCACCCACCCAGCCCCGCCGGTGTCCGAGGCGCACCCACTCCAGCCCTGCCGGCGTTTGAGGCGCGGGGTCTGGGGCGGAGCCCCAGGACACGGCGCCGCAGCCGACCGTGAACGTACGACACCACAACGAAGTGGAGGGCCCCATGACCGCACCGGCCGAAGCCGAAGAAGGACCCCGCGTCATCGAGGCGGCAGCCGTACCGGCCCGCTTCGCCCGCGGCTGGCACTGCCTCGGACTCGCCGCCCCCTTCCGGGACGGAACCCCGCACGAGGTCGAAGCCTTCGGCACCCGCCTCGTCGTCTTCCGCGGCGAGGAGACGGACGAACTGCACGTCCTCAACGCCTACTGCCCCCACATGGGCGGCAACCTCGCCCACGGCACCGTCAAGGGCGACACCCTCGCCTGCCCCTTCCACGACTGGCGCTGGTCCGGCAACGGCCGCTGCGCCGCCATCCCGTACGCCCGCCGCGTCCCGCCCCGGGCCCGGACCCGCGCCTGGACTGCTCTGGAGCGCAACGGCCAGCTCTACGTCTGGCACGACCCCGAGGGCAACCCGCCCCCCGCCGCCGTCACCATCCCGGAGATCGAGGGGGTGGACAGCCCCGACTGGAGCGACTGGAGCTGGAACTTCCTGCGCGTGGAGAACTCCAACTGCCGGGAGATCGTCGACAACGTCGTGGACATGGCGCACTTCTACTACGTGCACTACGCCTTCCCGCACTACTTCAAGAACGTCTTCGACGGGCACGTCGCCACCCAGTACATGGAATCCACCCCACGCGGCGACGTCGACCTCGGCACCCTCTCCACCGGCGGCGGCCTGCGCTCCGACGCCTCCTACCACGGCCCCTCCTACATGATCGACAAGCTGTGGAGCGACGTCGGCGGCGGCGTCGAGCTCGAATCCGTCCTCATCAACTGCCACTACCCGATCGACGAGAACAGCTTCATGCTCATGTACGGGGCGATCGTCAAGAAGCTCCCCGGCATGACCGACGCCCAGGCCGCCGACGCCGCCCGCCTCACCTCCGAGGGCCTCGCCGTCGGCTTCGAGCAGGACGTCGAGATCTGGAAGAACAAGACGCGCATAGACAACCCGCTCCTGACCGAGGAGGACGGCCCCGTCTACCAGCTCCGCCGCTGGTACCAGCAGTTCTACGTGGACGCCGCCGACGTCGAGGACGAGATGGTCCGGCGCTTCGAGTTCGAGATCGACACCGGCCGGGCCACCGCCGCCTGGAAGGCCGAGGTCGCCGGCAACCTGGCCCGCCGCGCGGCGCAGGCACAGACGCAGGCACAGACGCAGGCACAGACGCAGGCGCACACGCAGGCGCAGGACGCCTGATGGGCGCCGGATCGCCCGTCACCTGCCAGGAGTGCGGGAACCGGGTGCTCTGCGAGAAGTTCAGCCCCGCCCACACCCAGATCCAGTGGACCGGCGACGCCGCCGCGCGCTGCCCGCGCATCGCCGCCCGGGTCGCGGCCGGCGAACTCAGCGCCCGCGTCCGCTCCTGCCGGGAGCTGCGGGCGAGCATCGAGGCGGCCGTCCGGGAGGGCGCCCTGGAGGTGCCCGCCGATGCCTGACAGCCGGCTCCGGGAACAGGACACGGCCGCCCGCGCGCTGCGGGTCCGCGTCAAGGAACGCGTCCAGGAGACTCCCGAGGCGGTCTCCCTCGTCCTGGACGCGGAACTCCCGTACGCCCCGGGCCAGTTCCTCACCGTCCGGATCCCGGGTGGTGCGGCCCGCTGCTACTCGCTGGCGAGCTCCCCGCACACCGGGGAGCCGATGCGGATCACCGCCAAGCGGGTGCCCGGCGGGCTCGGCTCCGGCTGGCTCTGCGAGGAGGTGGCCGCCGGGGACGAGCTGGAGGTCCTGCCGCCCGCGGGTACCTTCACCCCGGGCCCCGGCGGCCTCGACCGCGACCTCCTGCTGGTGGCGGGCGGCAGCGGGATCACCCCGGTGCTCTCCCTCGCCAAGTCGGCGCTGGCCGCGGGCCGGGGCCGGGTCGCCCTTGTGTACGCCAACCGGGACGCCGAGTCGGTGATCTTCCGCGACGAACTGTGGGGGCTGGCCGAGGCGTACCCGGGGCGGCTGGCCGTCGTGCACTGGCTGGAGAGCCTCCAGGGGCTGCCGACCGCCGCGCTGCTCGGGCCGCTGACGGCCCCGTACGCCGGCCGCGAGGCCTACCTGTGCGGGCCCGGCCCGTTCATGGACGCCGCCGAGGCGGCGCTGCGCCGGGCCGGGGCCGCGCCGCGCGCGATCCACCGCGAGCGGTACTTCTCGCTCGGCACGGACGTCTTCGCGGCCGCCGCGCCGACCGCCGCGCCGACCGCCGCGCCGCCGTCCCGCGACGGTGCCGCCGCGCAGGCGGAGGTGGAACTCGACGGGACCGTGCACACCGTGCCCTGGCCCGGCGGCACCCCGCTGCTCGACGCGCTGCTCGCCGCCGGGATCCCCGCTCCGTACTCCTGCCGGGAGGGCGCCTGCAGCGCCTGCTGCTGCCGGGTCGTCGAGGGCGAGGTGGAGCTGTCCCGCAACGAGGTCCTGGACGAGACGGACCTCGCCGAGGGCTACATCCTGGCCTGCCAGGCGCTGCGGCTCGGCGACGACCGGGTACGGGTACGGATCACCTACGAGGGCTGAAACGGCGCGGCACGGAAGCGGGCCCGGCCCCCTGGCGAGGGGTCGGGCCCGAGTCTTCATCGGTGCGATGTCCTATGACTACCCGCTACATCCACTCGCTGAACCGCAACCAGCCCATCATGTTGTCCATTTCCTGCTCCGAGACCGCCGGCCGCGGGTCCTGAGTCCGCGCGGCCGCCGCCCGGCCGGCCCGTCCCGGCCCGTACAGCTCGCGCCACACGGCCCGCGCGCAGGCCAGCACGGCCGGTCCCAGCCGGGCCAGTTCACGCTCTCCCCGGCACGAGGACACCGAGACCGCGGCCACGGCCCGGCCCGCGCCGCGCAGGGGCGCCGCCACGCAGCAGATGCCGCGGAAGCTCTCCTCCCGGTCGTGGGCCACCCCGCGCTCGCGGACGGCCGCCAGCTCCGCGCGCAGGGCGAGCGGCCTGATCAGCGTCCGGGCCGTGCGCGGCCGCAGCCCCTGCGCGAGGACGTGATCCACCGCCTCCGGGTCGCCGAAGGCGAGGATCGCCTTGCCGGCGGCCGTGCTGTACGCGGGCATCCGGCCGCCGACCCGGGAGGGCACGGTGGTGGCCTCCGAGCCGCCGATCCGCTCCAGGCAGACCACCTCGGCCCCGTCCAGCACCGACAGGTGCACCACGTGCCCGGTCTGCTCGTGCAGGGCGTGCAACAGGGGGAGGGCGGCCCGGCGCAGCCGGTTGTGGTGGGAGGCCAGCGCGCCGAGTTCCAGCATGCGCATGCCCATCCGGTAGTCCCGGCCCTCACGGTCCAGCCAGCGCAACTGCACCAGCTGGTCGAGGATCCGGTGGGCGGAGGAGCGCGGGATGCCGGAGCGGCGGACGACCTCGGTGAGCGACAGGCGCGGCTGCGGACCCTCGAAGGCGCCCAGCACCCGCGCGGCCTTCTCCAGCAGCGACAGCGGTGCGAGCTCGGTCTCCATGACCTGGTCGAGCACGGGAAACCCCCTGCGTGAGGCGTTGGGGCGACCCTGCCACGGGCGCCCGCGCGGAGGGAAGCACCGGGAAGCATGTATTTCAATCAGTAATACTTCGAGCAGTCGGGCGGGGGTGGGCCGGGAGGCCGGACCGGGGCCCCGCCCCGCCTTCCCACTCAGCGGGAACGGCGCGTTCCACGCCCCCGACCCCCGGGCGTACGTTCACCGCACCTCGAAGCCGCCGACCCCGAGAAAGGGACACCATGAGCGACGAAGACGTCCTCGACGCAGTCCGCGCCCTCGCCCCGGCCCTGCGCGAGCGGGCCGCCGAGGCGGAGGCCCAGCGCAAGGTCCCCGAGGCGAGCATCAAGGAGCTGGCGGACACCGGGTTCTTCCGCCTCCTCCAGCCCAGGGCGTACGGCGGGCACGCCGCGCACCCCGCGCTCTTCTACGCCGCCGTCAAGGAGACGGCCAAGGCCTGCGGCTCCACCGGCTGGGTCGCCTCCGTCGTCGGCGTCCACCCCTGGCACGTCGCGCTCTTCGACCCCCGCGCCCAGGAGGAGGTCTGGGGCCAGGACCACGACACCCGCATCTGCTCCTCCTACGCCCCCACCGGCAAGGTCACCCCCGTCGACGGAGGCTTCACCCTCAGCGGCCGCTGGCACTTCTCCTCCGGCTGCGACCACACCGACTGGGCGCTCCTCGGCGGCCTCGTCACCGACACCGAGGGCCGGCCCGTGGACATGCGGACCTTCCTCGTCCCGCGCTCCCGGTACCGCGTCGAGGAGGTCTGGGACACCGTCGGCCTGCGCGGCTCAGGCTCCAACGACATCACCCTGGACGAGGTGTTCGTCCCCGGGCACCGCGCCCTGAGCTTCGGCCCCGTCACCGCCCTCCAGGTGCCCGGCCACCAGGTCAACCCCGAACCGCTCTACCGGCTCCCGTACGCCTCCGTCTTCACCACCACCATCTCGACGCCCATCGTCGGGATCGCCGAGGGCGCCTACGAGGGCTACGTCGAGGCGACCCGGAACCGGCTGCGCGTCTCCTACGGCCAGCAGGTCGCCGAGGACCCCTTCGCCCAGGTCCGCATCGCCCGCGCCGCGAGCGACATCGACGCCTCCTGGCTCCAGCTCCGGCGCAACATCGACGAGCTCTACGCGCTGGCCGAACGCGGCGCCGAGCTCCCGACGGCCCTGCGCACCCGGGCCCGCCGCGACCAGGTCCTCGCCACCGAACGCTGCGTCGCGGCCGTCGACCTCCTCATGGAGAACGCCGGCGGCAGCGCCATGCGGACCGGCCCCGACCGCGTCCAGCGGGCCTGGCGCGACGTGCACACCGGCCGCGGCCACGCCGCCAACGACCCCGAGCGGGCCCTGGTCCTTTTCGGCCAGGGTGCGCTCGGCCTCGACATCCAGGACACGATGTTGTGATGATCACTTACGAGAGCACCTCGCGCACGGCCAAGGCCGGAAACCTCAACCTCCACTTCCACGAGGCGGGCCCGGACCACGCCGACGCCCCCGTCCTCATCCTGCTCCACGGCGGCGGACCCGGCGCCTCCGCCTGGTCCAACTTCGGCCCCAACCTGCCCTTCTTCGCCGAGCGGTTCCGCACCCTGCTCATCGACCAGCCCTGCTACGGCCGCTCCGACAAACCCGAACCCGACCGCGACTACTTCAGCTTCAGCGCCGCCGCGACCGCCGCCCTCATGGACGAACTCGGCATCGCGAAAGCCCACTTCATCGGCAACTCCCTCGGCGGCGGCACCGCCGTCCGGATGTCCCTGAACCACCCCGACAAGGTGGACAGGCTGCTGCTCATGGGACCCGGCGGAATTTCGGTCAACCTCTTCTCGGCCGACCCCACCGAAGGCATCCGGCGCCTCTTCGAATTCGCCGCGGCCGCCGACCCCACCCGCGAGCAGATGCGCGCCTTCCTCACGACGCTCGTCCACGACCCCTCGCTCGTCACCGACGAACTCGTCGAGGAGCGCTACACCCAGGCCATGGACCCGGACGCCCGGATCGGCAACGCCCGCATGGGCGCCTCCTTCGCCAACCCCGCCTGGCAGCAGGACACCCTGCTCTGGCGCGAGGCCCACCGCATCAGCCACCCCACCCTGCTCACCTGGGGCCGCGAGGACCGGGTCAACCCCCTCGACGGCGCGCTGCTCGCCCTCAAGGCCATCCCCGACGCCCGCCTGCACGTCTTCCCGCGCTGCGGCCACTGGGCGCAGACCGAGGCCTTCGACGACTTCAACCGCCTCGCCGCGGACTTCTTCGCACACTGAACCCCGCCCCGCCTCCGGAGAGCTCTCCCCAGAGCTCTCCGGAGCTCCTCCAGAACTGAGGACACCCATGGCATCGGACATCCGCGCACTCGGCTACCTCCGCATCGAGACCGCCGACCTCCCCGCCTGGCGCACGTACGTCCTGGACATCCTCGGCATGACCGCTGCCGAGGGCAGCACGGACACCTGCCTGAACGTCCGGATCGACGACCGCATCCACCGCTTCCAGTTCGTCTCCGGCAGTCAGGACCGGCTGCTCGCCGCCGGCTTCGAGGTCGCCGGCGCCCAGGCCCTGCGGGAGGCGGCCGCCGAACTGGAGGCCGCCGGACACCCCGTCAAGCCCGGCGACGCCGCCACCCTCGCCGACCGGCGCGTCCAGGGCCTGATCCACTGCGAGGACCCCAGCGGCAACCCGCTGGAGATCTACTGGGGACAGGCCCAGGACCACAGCCCGCTCGCCGCCCCCTACGGGAACCGGTTCGTGACCGGCACCCCCACGGGCGAGGGCCTCGGCCTCGGCCACGTCGTCCTGCCCGCCCCCGACACCGAGGCCACCCTCGACTTCTACGAGAACCTCCTCGGCTTCCAGCTGCGCGACTCGATGCGACTGCCCCCGGCGGCCGTCCCCAGCGGCAGGCCCGGCCAGGACTTCCACTGGATGCACTTCCTCAGCCCCAACCGCCGCCACCACAGCCTCGGCCTCTACCCCGGCGCGCTGCCGCCCGGCATCGTCCACTTCATGGTCGAACTGGAGACCCTCGACGACGTCGGCCACTGCCTGGACCGGATGAACCGGGCGGGCATCCCCATCGCCTCCACCCTCGGCCGGCACTCCAACGACCGCATGGTCTCCTTCTACGCGCAGGCCCCCGGCGGCTTCCAGGTCGAGTACGGCTGGGACGGGCTCGTCGTCGACCCCGCCACCTGGACCGCGAAGGAGATCACCGCGGACAGCTTCTGGGGCCACCAGTGGAACGGCTGAGCGCAGCCGCAGCCGCAGCCGACGCCGACCCGATCGGGACACCCGTCGACCCGGCCGCCTTCCGGGAGGTCCTCGGCGCCTTCGCCTCCGGCATCACCGTCATCGCCGCCGCCGGGTCCGACGGCCGCCCGGCGGGCCTGGCCTGCCAGTCCTTCGCCTCCCTCTCCCTGGACCCGCCGCTGGTCCTGCTGTGCGTGGGCCGGTCCTCCTCCAGCTGGCCCGCCGTACGCGAGGCCGGCGGCCGGTTCGGGGTCAGCATCCTCGCCGAGGAACAGCGCGCGGTGTGCGACGCCCTGGGGCGGCGCGGCCCGCGGCGGGGCGCGGAGAAGTTCGACGGGGTGCCGTGGGAGCCGTCGCCGGGCGGCGCCGTCCACATCAGCGGGGCGCTCGCCACCCTCGACTGCGCCGTCGACACCGTCCACGAGGCCGGGGACCACTACCTGGTCACCGCCCGGGTCCTCGCCCTGGCCGCCCGCGACGGCGGATCGCCCCTGCTGTACTTCCGCAGCGACTACGCCACCGGAGCCTTCGAGTGACCGACACCGACACCGACACCGACACCGTGACCGTGACCGGTGACCACACCTACGACGTGGTGGTCGTCGGCTCCGGCGCCGCCGGACTGGCCGCGGCCGTCACCGCCCGCCTGCGCGGCCTGACCGTCCTCGTGGTCGAGAAGACCGACAAGTACGGCGGCTCCACCGCCCTGTCCGGCGGCGCGATATGGGTCCCCGGCAACGTCCACCTCGACCGGGCCGGCCTCGCCGACACCTACGACAAGGCCCGCGCCTACCTCGACGCGACCGTCGGCGACCGGGTCCCCGCCGCCCGCAAGGACGCGTACCTCGCCCACGGGCCGCGCATGGTCGAGGAGTTCCACGAACGCACCGAGATCCGCTTCATGTACACCCCCGGCTACCCGGACTACTTCCCCGAGGCCCAGGGCGGCATGGCGCAGGGCCGCTCCGTCGAACCGCGCATCGTGGACTTCAAGCGGCTGGGGCAGGCCCGCCACACCATGCGCCGGGCGGGCCTGCCCACGTACGGACTGACCATGACCTCCTACGACTTCCGCTTCCTGAACATGGTCGGCCGGACCTGGGCGGGCCGGAAGGCATCCCTCAAGGTCGGGGCACGGGCCGTGGGCGCGCTGGTCACCGGCCGCACGCTGCTCTCCCTGGGCGAGGCGCTGATCGCCCGGATGCGGCTCTCGCTGGACCGGCTCGGCGGGGACCTGTGGCTGTCGGCGCCGCTGACCGGGCTGGTCACGGACGCGACGGGCCGGGTCACGGGCGTACGGGTCACCCGGGCCGGCCGCGAGGTGAGCGTGGCGGCCCGGGGCGGGGTGGTGCTGGCCTCGGGCGGGTTCTCGCACGACCAGGCCCTGCGCGAGAAGCACCTGCCGCTCCCGACGTCCACGGCCTGGACGCACGCCTCGGAGGGGCAGACCGGCGACGCGCTGCGGTGCGGCGGGGAACTGGGCGCCGCCACCGACCTGCTGGACCGGGTGTGGGGCGCGCCCTCGGTGTGTCCGCCGGGGGAGAGGCCGTTCTTCCTCGTCGCCGACCGGGGCATCCCGGGGATGGTCATCGTGAACGAGGCGGGGGAGCGGTACGCCAACGAGGCCCTGCCGTACCACGCGTTCGTGGACCGGATGTACGCCGCCGACCGGCCCGAGGCACGGACCGTGCCGTCCTGGCTGATCCTCGACGCCCGCTCCAAGGCCCGGTACCTCTTCGCCGGGCTCTTCCCGGGACAGCCCTTTCCGAAGCGGTGGCTGGAGAGCGGCTTCCTGAAGAAGGCGGACACGGTGGAGGAACTGGCCCGCGCGATCGCGGCGCCCGGCCTGCCCGCCGCGATCCGCCGGTTCAACGGGCACGCCGAGCGCGGCGTGGACGAGGACTTCGGGCGCGGGAACAGCGTCTACGACCGCTACTACGGCGACCCGACCCTGGCCAACCCGAACCTCGCGCCGATCGGCAAGGGCCCCTTCTACGCGGTCCCCGTGCACCCGGGGGACATCGGCACCAAGGGCGGCCTGGTCACGGACGGGGACGGCCGGGTGCTCCGCGAGGACGGCGGGCCGATCGCCGGGCTCTACGCCTCCGGCAACTGCTCGGCGGCGGTGATGGGCGAGACCTACCCCGGACCGGGCGCGACGGTCGGCCCGGCCATGGCCTTCGGCTGGGCGGCCGTCAACGCCATCGCCGCCGAACTCGGCTGACGGCGCCCGGGCGGCGGGGCGGCGGGGCTTCGGGGTGACGGGGCTTCGGGGTGGCGGGCTCGCACGGCCCGCCGCCCCGCTGTCACCGCGCTCGGGTCAGGAGAGCTTGCCGTTGTAGTCCGGCAGCTTGACGGTGCGCTCCGCGTGACCGCCGACGAGGTCGGTCGGGCTGTTGCCGATGTTGGCGATGATCGTGTAGCCGCGCGCCTCGATCTCCGCCCGCTTGCCCGTCTTGTAGGCGCTGACCTCCTCGAACAGGTCGGGCAGGTCACGGACGTAGAGCCCCGAGACCGGGTAGCCCACGGCCTTGAGGTTGCGCTCGGTGAGGGAGTGGATGATCCCGGGGCGGGCGGTGACGAAGAAGATCGCCACGCCGCGCTCGTGCGCGTACTGGGTCAGCGCGCGGACCTTGGTGATCGCGGGGGTCGGGAAGGTCCAGAACCAGTGGAAGTCCGTCTCCAGCGAGGTGTTGTCGATGTCGAGGACGAGGGCGGGCTTCTCGCCGGCCGGCGAGGCGGCGATGCGCGCCTCGATGGCGGGCCGGGCCGCGTCGATCACGGCGGCGACGTCCCGCTGCCAGGTGGCGTAGTCGATGCCGAGGATCGCGGCGTTGCCGCCGGGCGCCGAGGCGGCCGCAGGAGCGGACGCGGGTGCGGACACGGGCGCGGGCGCCGGGACGGGCGCGGCCTGGGCGGCGGTGGCCGGAACGAGCGTCAGGACGGCGGCGGCTGCGGCCACGCCGGCGGCGGCGGTACGGGGCATACGGGTGCGGCGGGTGCTGCGCATGGGGGGCGCTCCCTCGGTCACGAGTTGGCATGTACGTGACCAGAGTTGGCGAGAATCGAACCCATGTCTACTGGCCGGTAGGAAACTTTTCGTGGCCGCGTGATGAATGATCTACGTGGTGCAGTCGAGGACGGTGTGGCACAGCCCGCACCGGGCCCGCAGCCGCCCGCGCACCGGCACCCGCAGCCGCTGCGCGCACACCGGACACGGGAAGCTCACCCGCAACCCGGCGCCGTCCACCTGCTGTTCGAAGCGGTACGCCGAGCCGTCGGCGGGGTCGCCCCCGGCGCGCCGCGCCTTCGCGTACCGCCGCCGCGCCAGCGGCCCGGCGGCCGTCAGCGGCGCCCGGCGGTGGTCGCGCCCGGCCAGCGCGCGCCCGCGCACGTAGGCCTCGTACGCCTGGGGGCTGGTGAACCAGGGGGCGGGGTCCTCGCCGAACAGGGCGGCGCGCTTGGCCAGGACGTAGCCGAACTCCTCCGGCGTGAGGTAGCCGAACCTCTGGTGGGTCAGCGCGTCCTCGCGGTAGGCGTCCAGGAGCAGCCAGCCCGCCCCCAGGTACGCGGCGGCGGTGTCGGTGAGGATCTCGTTCTCCGCGGTGCCCGGGAAGCGCAGGTCCAGGCGGTGCAGCAGGACGTGGGCCACCTCGTGCGCGAGGGCGGCCGCCAGGTCGCGGCGGTGGGTGCGGAAGCGGTCGTTGACCTCGACGAAGTACTCGGGACCCGCGGCCAGTTCCACGGTGGCGGCCTGCTCCAT
Source organism: Streptomyces sp. NPDC001502 (assembly GCF_042894785.1). Lineage (NCBI taxonomy): Bacteria > Bacillati > Actinomycetota > Actinomycetes > Kitasatosporales > Streptomycetaceae > Streptomyces > Streptomyces sp. NPDC001502. The sequence goes on along the minus strand of NZ_JBIAVW010000015.1, from coordinate 104,451 downwards.
CGCCCGGAAGGAGACCACCATGCGCGCGTCGGGCAGCCGTAGCGCGCGCACGGTCGCGGCGGCCACCCGCTGCGCGCCCAGATGCAGGTCGTCGGTGGCGTCGAAGGCGGCGTCGGCGGGGGCGAAGCTCGTGTCGTAGGCGCGGATCCCGTCGGCCGACAGCCGGCGGAAGAGCGCGGTGATCGAGGCGCGCACGGTCGCCAGATGCGGAAATCCGTGCTCGATGGGGCCGCCGGGCCCCCTGTTCTCCGTCATCGAGCCCTCCTTACCGCAATCCCTGCCGCTGGGGCGGGAGTTGGCCGAAATTGCCTTCTTGATGTCCACCACACGCCTGATGTGTCATGGACCCGTCATTCACCCGATGACGCGCACGCACGGCCCAACCCCCCACGAAAGGCAGTGTGTTGACTGTGACCACCCTTGTGCAGTTGATGAAGCGCACCCTCGCCGTCGGTGCGGTCGCCCTCGCCGCCGTCAGCCTCCAGCCCGGCACCGCCACCGCCGGCCCGGCACCCGTCGTCGGCGGCACCCGCGCCGCCCAGGGCGAGTTCCCCTTCATGGTGCGCCTCTCCATGGGCTGCGGCGGCGCCCTCTACACCCAGCAGATCGTCCTCACCGCCGCCCACTGTGTGAGCGGCTCCGGCAACAACACCTCCATCACCGCCACCGCCGGAGTCGTCGACCTCAACAGCTCCAGCGCCATCAAGGTCAAGTCCACCAAGGTCCTCCAGGCCCCCGGCTACAACGGCAAGGGCAAGGACTGGGCCCTCATCAAGCTCGCCAAGCCCATCAACCTGCCCACCCTCAAGATCGCCGACACCAAGGCCTACGACAACGGCACCTTCACCGTCGCCGGCTGGGGAGCCGCCCGCGAAGGCGGCGGCCAGCAGCGCTACCTCCTGAAGGCCAACGTCCCCTTCGTCTCCGACGCCAGCTGCCAGAGCTCGTACGGCAGCGACCTCGTCCCCGGCGAGGAGATCTGTGCCGGCCTGCCCCAGGGCGGCGTCGACACCTGCCAGGGTGACTCCGGCGGCCCCATGTTCCGCCGCGACAACACCAACGCCTGGATCCAGGTCGGCATCGTCAGCTGGGGCGAAGGCTGCGCCCGGCCGAACTACCCCGGCGTCTACACCGAGGTCTCCACCTTCGCCGCCGCGATCAAGAGCGCCGCGGCAGGCATGTAGCTCCTCCCGCTCGACCCGCCCGCCCTTCCGGCCGGTCACGCACCGGCCGGAAGGGCGGCCCTCGCCGCCGTCGCCGAACACCGGCCGGACCTCCTGCTCCTCGACATCCGCATGCCCGGACTCGACGGCCTCGAAGTCACCCGCCGCCTGCCCGGCCACCCCGGCTCACCGCACATCGCATCGTCACCACCTTCGACCTCGACGAGTACGTCCACGCGGCGCTCCACGGCGGAGCGTCCGGCTTCCTCCTGAAGGACGCAAGCCCGGCCATGCTGGTTGAAGCGGTCCGGGCGGCAGCCGTCCGCGACTCCCTCGTCTCACCCGCCATCACGGTCCGCCGCCTGCGCGAAACGGCCCCGCGCACCCCGGCCTCCCGGGCCGCCGCCCCACGGAGCCGCTGACCGAGCGGGAACGCGACGTCGCACGCTGCCTCGCGCGCGGGCTGACCAGCGCGGAGATCGCCCGGGAGCTCTTCGTCTCCCTGTCCACGGTCAAGACCCACCTGGCCGCCACCTCGGCGCGACCCCGCCGCTCCGGCCCCGAGGCCGAGGTCCGTCCGGCCCCAATCCCAGCCCCGCCGACGCCCGAGGCCCGTCCGGCCCCAATCCCAGCCCTGCCGGCCCCGAGGCCGAGGTCGGTCCGGCCCTGATCCCAGCCCTGCCGGCCCCACGCCCGAGGTCCGTCCAGCCCCAATCCCAGCCCCGCCGGCGTTTGAGGCGCGGGGTCCGGGGCGGAGCCCCGGGAGGCTCCGGCGCAGCCGGCCCGCGCCCGTGCACCCGTACCCGCACGTGCCCCCGTACCGCCGCCGCCGCAGTCCTGCGCCAGCAGGCCGCCCAGTGCGTACGTGACCGCGCCGTCCGCACCGCCGAACGCCTGGAGCTCGCCCGCGAGCTCCACGACCTCGCCGCCCACCACGTCACCGGCATCGCCGACGACGCCGGCCGCCCCGCCACACTCTCCGAGAAAGCCCGCGGCGGCGGCTACGGCCTCGCCGACGTGACCGAACGCGCCGAGGCCCTCGGCGGCTCCCTCACCGCCGGCCCCACCCCCGACGGCGGCCGGCTCGTCACCGCCACCCTGCCGCTCTGAACGGCCTTGGGGGTGTCGTGCCGATCAGGCCGGGCTCGCGGCGCTCCCTGATCCGGCCTGATCGACACGACACGTCCTAACCCAGCGCGATGGCCCGCAGGGCGGCCAGATGCCGCTGGTAGACCGCCCGGCCCTCGGCGGTCAGCGAGAGCCAGGTACGCGGACGCCGCCCGACCCGGCCCTTGCCGACCTCCACCCAGCCCGCCTCCTCCAGCGCCGCGACCTGCTTGGACAGCACCGAGTCCGAGACCTCGACCAGGTCCCGTACGAAACCGAACTCGGCCTTGTCCAGCGGAGCCAGCGCCGCCACCACCGACAGCCGAACCGGCGCGTTGAGCAGCGGCGCGAGGTCGTGCCGCGGATGCCCGCCCCGCTTCGCCTCCGCTCCGGTGTCCGCGGCCGGTACGTCCGTCATACCGCACTCCTCGTCTCGGTCCAGGCGCCGACGGCCAGCGGCAGCGCACACGCCAGCGCGGCCACCGCCGCGAACGGCACGCCGTGGCCGAACGCCGCGGTGCCGAGCGTGATCGACAGGGCGAACACCACCGCCCAGGACCCCACCAGCACCCCGTGCTTCACACCGAACCCCCGCCGCACCACGCGCTGCCGCGCCGCGTACACGCTCAGCCCGGTCACCAGCAGCGCGTTGGTCACCGCGAACACCGCCGCCGAGACCGGCCCGTGCCACAGCACGGCGATCGGTACGAGCACCAGCTGCCCGCCCGCGAACGCCCACAGATAGCGCGCGTACCAGCCACTGCGCCGCCGCGCCGCCTGCTCCAGACCGGCCGCCCGGCCCAACGCCCCGACCGCCTTCGCCGCATCCTGCATGGTTCCCCCTCGTTCGCGCATGGATGACCGTCCCCAGTCGATTTCCACTATGGCGAGTACTTTCCACTCTGGCAAGTATCAGGTTGCCGTCTCACAGGCCGACTGCCCGAGGAACCGACGGCCGCCGCCACGTATTCTCGGGAACCATGAACATCAGCGACCTCGACAACGGCACCGGCACCGGCACGGGCGCGGCCGACGACGCCGCAGGCATCGACGAGAGCGTCACCGCCGAACTCGCGCGCCTGCGCGACAGCATCGACAACATCGACGCCGCCGTCGTCCACATGCTCGCCGAACGCTTCAAGTGCACCCAGCAGGTCGGCCACCTCAAGGCCAGGCACCAGCTGCCCCCCGCCGACCCGGGCCGCGAAGCCAGCCAGATCGCCCGCCTGCGCCAGCTCGCCGAGAACGCCAAACTCGACCCCGCCTTCGCCGAGAAGCTCCTCAACTTCATCATCGCCGAGGTCATCCGCCACCACGAGACGATCGCCGCGGGCGAAGAGTAGAAGACCGGGGTCCGGCCGCCCACTGGGGCAGCATGGGCCCCATGTCCGCACTGACGCGCAACGAAGCGCAGCTCCGAGCCCAGCTCCTCGACGTCCAGCACTACGCCGTCACCCTCGACCTCACCGGCGACGACGAGACCTTCGACTCCACCACCGTCGTCCGGTTCACCGCCCGCACCGCCGCAGACACCTTCATCGAGCTGAAGCCCGTCGAGCTGCGCTCGGCCACCCTCGACGGCAACCCCCTCGACCCGGCCACCCTCGCCGACGACCGCCTCCCCCTCGAAGGCCTCACCGAAGGCCCCCACGAGCTGCACCTCGACACCCGCATGCGCTACTCCCGCACCGGCGAGGGCCTGCACCGCTTCACCGACCCCGCCGACGGCCACACCTACGTCTACAGCCAGATGTTCCTGGACGACGTCCAGCGGGTCTTCCCCGCCTTCGACCAGCCCGACCTCAAGGCCGTCTTCGAATTCACCGTCACCGCCCCCGCCCACTGGACCGTCCTCGCCAACGGCATCACCACCCGCACCGCCGCCGCCCCCGACAACAGCGGCGCAGCCATCTGGCAGTCCGCCCCCACCCCCCTCATCTCCACCTACCTCGCCGCCGTCGCCGCCGGCCCCTGGCACAGCATCCGCACCGAACACGCCGGACTGCCCTTCGGCATCCACTGCCGCCAGTCCCTCGCACCCCACATGGACGTCGACGCCCAAGAAATCCTCTCCATCACCAAGGCCTGCTTCGACCGGTACCAGGAGAAGTTCACCGAGCCCTACCCCTTCGACTCCTACGACCAGGCCTTCGTACCCGAGTTCAACGCCGGCGCCATGGAGAACCCCGGACTCGTCACCTTCCGCGACGAGTTCATCTTCCGCTCCGCCGTCACCGACACCGAACGCCAGTCCCGCGCCATGGTCATCGCCCACGAGATGGCCCACATGTGGTTCGGCGACCTCGTCACCCTCGCCTGGTTCGACGACATCTGGCTCAACGAATCCTTCGCCGAATACATGGGCTACCAGACCCTCACCGAAGCCACCCGCTTCACCGACACCTGGACCGACTTCGGCGTCACCCGCAAGCCCTGGGGCTACGACGCCGACCAGCGCCCCTCCACCCACCCCGTCGCCCCCGCCCCCGAAGACGTCCCCGACACCGCCTCCGCCCTCCTCAACTTCGACGGCATCTCCTACGCCAAGGGCGCCTCCGCCCTGCGCCAACTCGTCGCCTGGCTCGGCGAGAAGGACTTCCTGGCCGGCATCAACACCCACTTCGCCCGCCACAAGTTCGCCAACGCCTCCCTCGCCGACTTCATCGACTCCCTCGCCGCCCACACCGAACGCGACGTCCGCGCCTGGGCCGACATCTGGCTGCGCACCACCGGCATCGACACCCTCACCCCCCGCATCGAGGAGTCCGAAGGCCGCCCCGACACCCCCGCCGGCTGGACCCTCACCGTCGACCGCCGCGGCAGCCGCCCCCACCACATCGCCGTCGGCGTCTACGACCGCGACCCCGCCGACGACCGCTTCCTCGAACTGCGCGAACTCCTCGACCTCGACATCCCCTCCGACGAGATCATCTCGGTCACCGGAGCCCGCCCCGCCCTCCTCGTCCTCAACGACGTCGACCTCACCTACGCCAAGGTCCGGCTCGACGAAACCTCCGTCGAAACGGTCCTGCGCGGCCTCTCCGGCATCCCCGACGCCCTCACCCGCGCCGTCGTCTGGAACGCCCTGCGCGACATGGTCCGCGACGGCGAACTCGACCCCCACGACTACCTGGCCACCGCCTCCGCGCACCTGCCCGAAGAGAACGACCTGGCCATCGTCCAGGGCGTCCTCGCCTTCGCCCGCACCCAGGTCGCCGTCCGCTACCTCGCCCCCGAAGAGCACGCCGCCGCGCTCGCCACCCTCACCACCATCGCCCGCGACCTCCTGCGGCGCACCGAGGACGGCTCCGAGCCCGGCATGCGGCTGACCGCCGTACGCACCCTCGTCGACAGCGCCACCCAGCCCGACACCATCGCCGCCTGGCTCACCGACGACACCGTCCCCGGCGGCCCCGCACTCGACCCCGAACTGCGCTGGCGCATCCTCGGCCGCCTCGCCGTCCTCGGCGCCGTCGGGGAGCCCGAGATCGACGCCGCCCTCGCCGCCGACACCAGCGCCACCGGCCAGGAAGGCGCCGCCCGCTGCCGCGCCGCCCTCCCCACCACCGAGGCCAAGGCCGCCGCCTGGGACCGCCTCTTCCACGACGACAGCCTGTCCAACTACCTCTTCAGCGCCACCGCCCAGGGCTTCTGGCAGCCCGAACAGGCCGAACTGCTCACGCCGTACGTCACCCGCTACTACCCGGAGGCCGTCGCCCTCGGCGCCCGCCGAGGCCCCGCCATCGGCGAGGCCGCCGGCCGCTGGGCGTTCCCCGCGTACGCCATCGACGAGTCCAACCTCCAGGCCGGCCACACCTGCCTCACGAACCCGGACATCCTCCCCCTCCTGCGCCGCAAACTGGTCGACCAACTCGACGACCTCACCCGCGCGCTCCGGGTCCGGTCCTCTGACGAGAACTAGCCGAAGGCCGAAAGCGCGGAGCCGAGGCCAGGGCCGGGGACGGGGACGGGGTGGGGTGTTGTCCGGGACGTAGAACGTGATTTGTTGGCGCGGCAGCGGCCCGTACGCACCACGCAGCCCAGGGCGCCATAAATCATGCAGTCCCGGACGACACCCCGCCCCGGCCCCGGCACCGGCCCCCACCCGCCCCGGCGCCCCGCCCTGGCACGGGCAGGCGCCCCCGCCCTGGCACGGGCAGGCTGCCCCGGCGCCGCGCCCTGGCACCGGCAGCCCCCGCCCCGCCCCCGGCAGGGACTGGTCCCGGTCGATTCGGACAAACCCCGGCGGTTACCCCATTCGGGTCTGATCGTTGTACTGGCCGGGTGCCTCCCACCGCACCCGGCCAGCCCCGGAGGGACCCCGATGACCGCGCAGCCCGGCACCCGCACACCGCCCCCACTCGCCGGCGGCCCCCACGGCCCCACCGCCCTGCGCCCCCTCCTCGACACCGTCCTCGACGCCCTCACCACCGGCGCCCACGACCGCGGCGGCCCCCTCCCCGCCGGCGGCCCCGACACCGTCACCGCCCGCGTCCACGCCGCCCTCGGCGACGCCGGCGTACTCCCCGCCCACGGCACCGGCCCCCACGAAGCCCTCCGCACCCTCGTACACACCCTCGCCGCCGGCGCCGCCGACCCCGCCGACCCCCTCTGCGCCGCCCACCTGCACTGCCCCCCGCTCGCCGTCGCCGCCGCCGCAGACCTCGCCGCCAGCGCCCTGAACCCCTCCCTCGACTCCTGGGACCAGGCCCCCGCCGCCTCCGCCCTCGAAGCCCTCCTCACCCGCACCCTCGCCGCCGAGTTCTACGACACCCCCCACCCCGACGCCCTCGTCACCACCGGCGGCACCGAAGCCAACCAACTCGCCGTCCTCCTCGCCCGCGAACGCCACGGCCCCGCCCTCACCGTCCTCCACGGAGCCAACGCCCACCACTCCGTCCCCCGCGCCGCCTGGCTCCTCGGCCTGCCCCCGGCCACCGAACTCCCCACCCCCGCCGGCACCCTCGACCCCGACCGCCTCGCCGAAGCCCTCGCCACCACCCCCGGCCCCACCCTCGTCACCGCCACCGCCGGCACCACCGACGCCGGACTCATCGACCCCCTCCACCCCATCGCCGACCTCTGCGACCGCTACGGCGCCGACCTCCACATCGACGCCGCCTACGGCGGCCTCCTCGCCCTCAGCCCCCGCCACCGCCACAAACTCACCGGACTCGGCCGCGCCCACTCCCTCACCATCGACCTGCACAAACTCGGCTGGCAGCCCGTCGCCGCAGGCCTCCTCGCCGTCCCCGACACCACCCTCCTCACCCCCCTCGCCCACCAGGCCGACTACCTCAACGCCACCGACGACACCGAAGCCGGCCTCCCCGACCTCCTCGGCCGCTCCCTGCGCACCACCCGCCGCCCCGACGCCCTCAAGATCGCCACCACCCTCCGCGCCCTCGGCCGCGACGGCCTCGCCGCACTCATCGACCGCACCATCGACACCGCACACCACCTCGCCCGGCTCCTCGACGCCCACCCCGGCTTCGAACTCCACGCACCCCCCACCCTCACCACCGTCCTCTTCCGGCCCACCCACGCCGACGACGACCACCTCGCCACCCTGCGCCGCACCCTCCTGCACCAAGGCCGCGCCGTCCTCGGCCGCACCCACGCCGACGGCCGCCTGTGGCTCAAAGCCACCCTGCTCAACCCGCACACCACAGCGGGGGACCTGGACCAGCTCATCTCCCTCCTGGAAGGCAGCACCCACCGATGACCGCCCAGCTCGACGCCCCCCACGACCTCGTCGGAATCGGGATCGGCCCGTTCAACCTGTCCCTCGCAGCCCTCGCCCACGGCCTGCCCCGACAAGGAGCCGGCGAACTCGCCACCGCCTTCTACGACCAGCGCCGCGACTTCCGCTGGCACCCCGGCCTCCTCATCGAAGGCGCCACCCTCCAGGTCCCCTTCCTCGCCGACCTCGTCACCCTCGCCGACCCGGCCAGCCCCTGGAGCTTCCTCAGCTACCTCAAGCACAAGGAACGGCTCTTCCCCTTCTACTTCGCCGAGCAGTTCCACATCCACCGCGCCGAATACGACGCCTACTGCCGCTGGGTCGCCGACCGCGTCCCCGGACTCCACTTCGGCCACCAGGTCGACGCCGTCCGCTGGAACCCCGAACGCGACCTCTTCGAAGTCGACTTCACCCAACTCGACGCCACCGGCGAAGCCGAAGCCCTCGGCCGCACCTACACCCGCAACCTCGCCCTCGGCATCGGCACCGCCCCCTACGTCCCCGAACCCCTGCGCCCCCTCGCCGACGCCCCCACCGTCCCCGTCATCCACTCCGCCGACTACCTCGACAACCGCCCACGCATCCTCGGCGCCGACCACGTCACCGTCATCGGATCAGGCCAGTCCGGCGCCGAAGTCTTCCTCGACCTCCTCCGCGCCCGCCCCGCCGGCCGCGAACGCCTCACCTGGCTCGCCCGCACCCCCTCCTTCGCCCCCATGGAGTACTCCAAGCTCGGCCTCGAACACTTCACCCCCGACTACACCCGCTACTTCCACTCCCTCCCCGAACCCGTACGCGACCAGCTCGTTCCCGCCCAATGGCAACTCCACAAGGGCATCGACGCCGACACCATCGCCGCCATCCACGCCGAGCTCTACCGCCGCACCCTCCACGGAGGCTGGCCCGACACCGTCCTCACCCCCGGAGTCAGCGTCCGCACCGCCGGCCGCGTCGCCACCACCAAGGTCGAACTCCACCTCGAACACATCGAGCAGGGCACCCGCTCCCGCCTCACCACCGACGCCGTCATCCTCGCCACCGGCTACCAGGAACGCCCCCTCGGCAACCTCCTCGCAGGCCTCGACCCGTACCTGCGCAAGGACTCCTCCGGCCGCCCCCGCATCGACGACCGCTACCGGATGATCCTCGACCCCACCGTCACCGGCAGCATCTTCGTCCAGAACGGCGAACGCCACACCCACGGCGTCGGCGCCCCCGACCTCGGCCTCGCCGCCTGGCGCAGCGCCGCCATCCTCAACACCCTCACCGACAAAGAGCCCTACCCCCAGCCGGCCCGCACCGCCTTCACCACCTTCGGCCTCGACCAGCGCGAACCCTCCCGCCCCCGCCCCGCCGGCGAACTCCTCCCCCTCGTCGAGCACCCGTAGGGGTGTCTCGCCGATCAGACCGGCTCGCGACAAGACACCCCCTAGGGGTCACCCGAAACCGCCCCCACCACCGGCATTAGGGTCGCCGCATGCAGCGAACCAGTGCCGACGGGGTCACCGTCCTGTGGACCTCCGCGCCCACCCCCGGCCCCCTCACCGCCCAGCTCTCCTTCGGGACCGGGGTCCGCGACGAAACCGCCCCCACCATGGGCGTCACCCGCGTCATCGAAGCCCTCGTGATGTCCACCACCGGCAGCCGACTCCACGAGTTCACCAGCGCGGTCGACACCGAGACGACGTCCTTCCACGCCAAGGGCACCCCCCAGGACATCACCGACTTCCTGCACACCGTCTGCGCGGTCCTCTCCGAACTCCCGCTGCACCGCACCGAACACACCGCCCGCCTCCTCGGCATCCACGGCGCCCGCATACCGCAACACCAGGCAGCAGAACCCCTCAGCGCCCGCTACGGCCCCCACGCCACCGGCCTGGTCACGCACCACCACCCCGCCATGTACCACCACATCACCCCCGACACCGTCGCCGCCCACGCCGCCGCCCACTTCACCCGCGGCAACGCCGTCCTCGCCCTCGACGGCCCCCCGCCCCCGGGACTCACCCTCCCCCTGCCCGACGGACCCCCACCCCGGCGCACCGCACCCCCCAACCGCACCCCCGCCTCCTGGCAGCACCGCCCCGTCACCACCGCCTCCCTCCTCCTCACCTCCGGAACCGGCGACCCCACCGCCGACGCCGCCCACCACATCCTGCGCCGCCGCGTCGAACACACCGCCCGCGACCTCAGAGGCATCAGCGACCACGTCACCACCCACCGCTTCATCCGCGACCGCCTCACCTTCGACCGCGTCCTCCTCCTCGACCTCCTCGACGACAGCGCCGCGACAGCGGCCGAGATCCTCTGGCACGAAACCCTCCGCCTCACCCGCGAAGGACCCGCACAAGACGAACTCGACGCGTTCACCGCACACCACCGCGCCACCCTCAACCGCACGAACGGCCACTGGCACTCACTCGAACGGGCCATCACCGCCGAACACTTCGGCATCCCCCACCTCGACGACCGCACCCTCCTGGAGCGCTACGCCGCCATCACCCCCCACGACGTCAGCACCCACCTCGAACGCGCCCTCACCGACGCCGTGCTCGTCGTGCCCCACCAGGTCTTCCTCCAGCTCAGAACCCTCCAGGCGACCCCCCTGCCCAACTCCGACTGCTGGCGCCTGGCCGACCAGCACCCCCCGACCCCCGGCACCCACTTCCGCATGCACCGCCTCCGCCGCGCCAGGACCCCCCGCCACGAACAGGGCAGCTACGTCCTCACCCCCTGGGGCCTGGTCACCCGCGACGCCAACGGCGACGAACACGACATCCGCTTCGACCAGGTCGCCCTCCTCACCCACGACGGCCCCGGCCGCATCGTCCTCACCGGCTGCGGCTGCGACATGCACGTCCACCCCCACCAGGTCGCCCGCGGCGACCGACTCGTCGCCACCCTCGACGCCGCCGTCCCCGCCCACCTCGCCCGCACCACCACCCCCTGAACGCACACGGGGCCGGGACCCGCCACCGCGGACCCCGGCCCCTTGAGGAGTGTCTTGCGACCAGCGCCTAGAACACCGGCACGCCCGCCCGCGTCAGACGCCAGTCCACCGACGCGAACTGCGCCGGGTCGACGGTCCCCTTCGCCTTCACCCACTGGATGATCGTGTTACGGATCTCGTCCGAGTTCGACCACAGCTGCTTCGCCTGCGGCACGTGCGGGAAGTTCCCACCACCCGAAGCCCGGTAATTGTTCACCGCGAACACGAACTGCGCCGCCGGATCCACCGCCTTCCCCTGGAAGGTCAGCCCCGTGATCCGCGAACCCGCCGGCTGCGCGATGTCGATGTCGTACGCCAGCCCGTACACCGCGTCGTAGTTGTAGTCCGGAATGCTCTCGGCATTCGTCAGCTTCGCCGGATCCACCGCGTCACCCGGCGCCGTCCGCACGAAATACCGCGCCGAGTACTCCAGGTAGTCCTTCAGCTGCGCACCCGTCAGCAGCCGCGCCTCCATCGTGTTCTCGAACGGATACAGCCCCGCCGCATCCTTGATCGTCACCTGACCGGCCGGGATCGCCGCCGTCCGCGAGAAGCACGAAGCCTGCGACAGCACCGGCAGCGCCGCCCACTCCGTACCCGCCAGCGCCGCCTTCACCGTCTCCGCCTGCACGTGGTTGATCAGATCGATGATCGCCACGTCCTTGACCGGCCCGTCCGCCGAGGACATCGCCTGCGTCGACGTACCGATCACCTGGTTCACGTACGCCACGACCTTGCGGTGCTCGTCCGACAGCAGCCGCGTGATCTTCGGGTCCTCCGCCACCGTGTTCGAGTTCAGCACCTTCGCCACGACCTTCGCCACCGACCAGCGGCCCTTCGCCCACGTCAGCTCGAAGTCGAACAGCGTCAGCCGCTGCCCCCACTTCAGCGGCTCCGACAGCACCACGTCCTTGCCGGTCGCCTTGTTCTTCACCCGGTACTCGGGAATCTCCGTGTGCGCATGCCCCACCAGGATCGCGTCGATCCCCGGCACCTGCTCCGCCACCAACGCCGCCGCGTTCTCGATGTGCGGCAGCTGGTCCCCGTACGACGACGTCCCGCTCGACCCCGAGTGCGCCGACACGATCACCACGTCGGCGCCCATGGAACGGAGCTTCGGCACGTACTTAGCCGCCTGCTCCTCCAGCCCCGGGAACGTCATCTTGCCCTGCACGTTGGCCTTGTCCCAGATCGCGATGCCCGGGTTCGTCAGCCCCAGCACCGCCACCTTCACGTCCCGCCCGCAGGGGGTCCGCAGCTTGTGCATGCTGTACGGCGCGAACGCCGGCCGCAGCGTCTTCGCGTCCAGGGCGTTCGCCCCCAGGAGCGGGAAGTCGCACTGCTCCTCGAACTTCCGCAGCACCGGTATCCCGTAATTGAACTCGTGGTTCCCCAGCGCCGCCGCGTCATAACCGATCGCGTTCATCGCCTGCGCCATCGGGTGCACCGGACCCCGCCGCGCGGTGATCGGATCCACCTTCGCGTAGTAGTACGACAGCTGCGTGCCCTGGATCGTGTCACCGGCATCGATCAGCAGCGTGTTGCGCCGCCCCTTCTCCGCCCGCACCTGGTTGACCAGGGTGGAGATCTTCGCCAGACCGACGTCGTTGTGCGCCTTGTCGTCGAACTCCTTGTCCGTGAAGTAGTCCCAGTTGAAGACGTTCCCGTGCAAGTCGGTCGTACCCATCACCGTGAACGCGTACGTCCGCGCCAGGGACCCGGACCCCTCCACACCCTGCGGAGCCGCCGCGGCCGGAGTGCTCGCAGCCCCCGCCAACGCCACAGCCGCACCCGTCGCAGCCGTACTACCCAGGAAAGTCCTACGGTCGAACGCCATACCATCTCCCTTTTGAGGCCTGAACAACGCGCGTAGATTCTGACCCAGCAGTAACAAGCCGCAACACCCCCACCAGGTTTCGATCCGGTGACCACACCCGAACGAGCGACAGTGCGACAGTGAAACCATGACCCAGGACGCATCGCACCAGCCCTACGGAACCCCCGAAGTACCCCGCGTAGCGGTCCGCGGCGAAGCCCGCATCGAAGTCGACCCCGAAATCGCCCGCATCGGAATCACCGTCAGCGCCCGCGGCACCGACCGCCGCACCGCACTCGAAGACCTCACCCGCCGCAACAACACCGCCCTCGACCTCATCAAGAGCTACGGCGACCCCGTCGAAAAGCTCGAAACCGGCGCCTTCTCCATCACCCCCGAACTCACCCGCCACGGCCGCGCCGAACGCATCCGCGCCTACCACGGCCGCGTCCACATCACCGCCGAACTCAGCGACTTCACCACCCTCGGCGAACTCACCACCCGCCTCGCCGACCTCGAACTCACCCAGGTCGACGGCCCCTGGTGGGCCCTGCGACCCACCTCACCCGCCCACGGCCAAGCCCGCCGCCAAGCCGTACTCGAAGCCGTCCAGCGCGCCCGCGAATACGCCGAAGCCCTCGGCGCCAACCTCGCCGCCCTCGTCGAACTCGCCGACCTCGGCGCCGAGAACGCGGCCCCCTTCGCCGCCGCCCCCGGCGCCGGCATGCGCACCATGGCCTTCAGCGCCGCCGAGGACGCCGGCCCCCCGCCCCTCGACCTCGAACCCCAGCGCCAGACCGTCTACGCACAGGTGAACGCCCGCTTCACCATGACCCCGCCACAACTCTGAAGAACCCACAAAAGACGCCCCCGGGGGTGCTCATCAGAGCACCCCCATGCACATTCAACACTTGTCAACAACCTTTTGCCCAACGGTTGTTGATTGGACACCCGGAAGCGATTACCTACCCACAGGTAGGGGAATACGCTCGCCTCATGCGCCGAGCGAAAATCGTATGTACCCTGGGCCCCGCAACCGACTCATACGACCAGATCAAAGCACTGGTCGAAGCCGGAATGGACATCGCCCGCCTCAACCTCAGCCACGGCACCACAGCCGAACACGAGGAGCGCTACCAGCGCGTACGCAAGGCCTCCGACGAGACCGGCCACAGCGTCGGCATCCTCGCCGACCTTCAAGGCCCGAAGATCCGCCTCGGCCGCTTCCGCGAAGGACCCGTACTCCTTGAACGCGGCGACGAATTCACCATCACCGTCGAAGACCACGAAGGCGACCGCCACACCTGCGGCACCACCTACAAAGGCCTCGCCACCGACGTCACCACCGGCGAACTCATCCTCGTCGACGACGGCCGCGTCACCCTCGAAGTCACCGCAGTCGACGGCCCCCGCGTCCACACCCGCGTCATCGAAGGCGGCATGGTCTCCGACCACAAAGGCCTCAACCTCCCCGGCGTAGCCGTCTCCGTCCCCGCCCTCTCCGAAAAAGACATCGAAGACCTCCGCTGGGCCCTGCGCACCGGCGCCGACGTCATCGCCCTCTCCTTCGTCCGCAGCGGCCGCGACATCGAAGACGTCCACCGCATCATGGACGAAGAAGGCCGACGCCTCCCCGTCATCGCCAAGATCGAAAAGCCCCAAGCCGTCGAAAACATCGACGACATCGTCGCCGCCTTCGACGGCATCATGGTCGCCCGCGGCGACCTCGGCGTCGAAATGCCCCTCGAACAAGTCCCCATCGTCCAAAAGCGCGCCATCAAACTCGCCAAGCGCAACGCCAAACCCGTCATCGTCGCCACCCAAATGCTCGACTCGATGATCGACAACAGCCGCCCCACCCGCGCCGAAGCCAGCGACGTCGCCAACGCCGTCATCGACGGCACCGACGCCGTCATGCTCTCCGGCGAAACCAGCGTCGGCAAATACCCCATCGAAACCGTCCGCACCATGTCCCGCATCGTCGAAGCCGCCGAAGAAGACATCCTCGCCAAGGGCCTCCCCCCACTCACCGACCGCAACAAACCCCGCACCCAAGGCGGAGCCGTCGCCCGCGCAGCCGCCGAAATGGGCGACTTCCTCGACGCCAAATTCCTCGTCGCCTTCACCCAGAGCGGCGACACCGTCCGCCGACTCTCCCGCTACCGCTCACCCATCCCCCTCCTCGCCTTCACCCCCGACCCCGCCACCCGCTCCCAGCTCAACCTCACCTGGGGCGTCGAAACCTTCCTCGGACCCCACGTCGACTCCACCGACGCCATGGTCGCCCAAGTCGAAGAAGAACTCCTGCGCATCGGCCGCTGCGTACCCGGCGACATCGTCGTCATCACCGCCGGCTCACCCCCCGGCGTCACCGGCTCCACCAACCTCGTCCGCATCCACCACATCGGCGACGCCGTCCGCTGACGCACGCGACGCACCGCGTCGGGCCACACCACCCACCCGACGCGGTCACCCACCACCCGCGCCTACCAGCCGAACCGCCGATCCACCACCACCGCGAACTCCTCGAACGTCAACACCGCGTCCCCGTTCGCATCAGCCGCATCGAACAACGCCGACGACGCCACCGCATCCCCCACACCCCAGAACGGCAGATCACCCCGCGCAGCCAGAGTCGGCCCCTTCGACCGCAGCGCCGAAATCACCTCCGCCCGCGTCAGCTCCCCGTCCTCATCCAGGTCGAGCGCGTCGAACAGCTTCCGGGCCTTCTCACTCATCACGCATTCCCTCGTCGAACCAACGCTTGACCTCAACCTAACCTGAGGTCATACGTTCGCGACATGACGACCAACGAGTACTCCCAGCAGCAGCTCGCCGCCCAGCCCATCGGCCACTGGGCCCGCGAAGCCGCGAACCACGTCATCGGCGGCCTCCGCACCGCCCTCGCCGAAGAACACCTCACCCAACCCCACTGGTGGACCCTGGGCCACGTAGCCGGCGCCCCCGGCGAATGGACCCGCGAGGCCCTCACCACCAAACTCACCCCCTACGACGACCAGCACACCGACTTCGAAGCCGTCTACACCGACCTCACCACCCGCGGCTGGCTCACCGAGACCGACCACCGCCTCACCCTCACCGAAGCCGGCGAAGCAGCCCGCCTCCGCGCCCACGACCGCAACGCGAAGGTCCACGCAGCAATGCGGCAGGGCATCGACGACACCGCCTACGCGGCCACGATCGACACCCTCCGCCGCATGGTCGCCAACCTCGGCGGCAACGGCGACCTGCCGTAACGCCATACTGGCCCCTCACGACGGACACACACGGGGGACCGAACGGATGACCACGCAGCGACCGCACAACGACTGCGAACCCCGCCCGGGCACCTGCCACCTCCCCGACCCGTGGATGTGCGACGTGTTCTACGTCGACGGAAGCCTCCGCGACATCACCGTTGCCGACACCGACGACACGGACTGGCAGCAGGTCCTACGCCACCTCCGCAGCACCGCCGACCAGCTCACCTGGTACGACGGCGCCGAGGGCCAGGACCTCGACCCGAACGACACCAGCGACCCGTTCGCCACCATCCAGGACGGCTACACCGCAACCCTCGCCGTCCGATACGGCCACACCTGGTTCTCGGGCCATCTGCCGGTCGACGGCATCGAATTCTCCCTCTGGCCCGACGGCATCGAGGACGGCGCCCACGTCGCCGACGTGCTGCGCTTCCTGACCGAACTGGGCACGGCGTGCGACCGCCCCGCCGTCCTCACCGCCGAGACCGTCACCGGCCACCACCAGCTCCCGCCCCTGATCACCTACGACCCGTCCACCGGAACCACCACCCACCTCTGACCCCGTGCGGGTGGCCGGCAGGGCGGCATGATCCGCCGCTCCATCAACCGGCGAAACCGCCACGCCAACGACAACCACCTACGGCAGACCGTCGCCGGAACCAACGCCGCCTGACCCCAGCCCCGCGGAAACAGCCGCTACCGCCTCAGCGACTTCCGAGGTCCCCACCCGACAAGAATCGGTCTCGACCAAGAACGGCGGCTGACCGCCCGGGCCGGTATCGAACTGGACGCGGTCCAGGACCGCCCCGACGCCCAGGAAGTACGCGTTGTCGTCGTCACTGGCGCGCGTGACCGCCAGACGCTCGATGGCCACACCCGGCACGGCCTGACGCACCTGCGCGAAAACCTGATCGACCGGCCCACCGGTCAGATCACCCTGCCCCCACGGTCGGGTTCGACTCGAAGCTCTCCCCATGACGCCGAGTATGGCGGTGGCCACCCCAGCACCACAGAGCAGACGTTGCCTGATGCGGCACTAGTACTTCGGCCCGATGTGGGCGTGCATGAGGGCGACGCAGTCCTTCCGCGCGACGGACACGTTGAACGGATCGCTACCGCGGGCCAGCACCGTCCACCGGACCCCGACCTTGGTCAGCGTGTCGGTGCACAGTTTCCGGATGTCGTCGGACTTGTTGGTGAAGAAGTACCGCGGGTACTCGTAGCGCTTGCCGTTCCGGACGGTCCAGTTGGTGACCCGGCACCCGTCGGAATGGATCAGCCCCCGCAGGAACGCCCAAGGATGGGCATCGACGATCTCCTGCTGCCACCCTTCGAGAACGATCCGCCGCTCGTGTTTCCGGCCGGACCCGTGCTGCGGAAACAGGCATGTCCAGTGCCGACCGTAGCTGGTGACGTTGACACAGCCTTGGCGCTGCAGGACGTAGACCTTGTCGGACGGGCGGACCGCCAGGATCGCTGCACGGCACAGCTCGATGAGGCCGGGCCATGCGTCCGCACAGGCGATGCGGAGATACTGGCCGCCTCGGGGGTGGGCGCTGATGCAGCCGTCGCCGAGGTAGAGGCCGAGGAGATAGGCGTAGGCGGCTTGGTCGGCCGGTGCCGTGCAGGGGAGTGCCTGGTTCATGCGAGGGAGTGGTTCGATCCGCACCGTCCATGAGCGAATGGCGGCTCGGGATATTCCCGTTTCCTTGCTGACGGAGTTCATGCTGCGCCCGTCGGCGAGTAAGCGGAGGGCGTGCTTGCGGGTGGTCGCGTCGTACATGCGGTCGACACTGCTGCGCGCAAAATCGCTCACGTGGCGCATTTCGGCGAGCTTCGCTGAAACGAGTGAAGGTCACGCGATTGTCGCGTGACCTTGGAAAGGAAGGAAAAGTGCCCCGGGTCGGACTCGAACCGACACTGAATGGGTTTTGAATCCATCGCCTGCTGCCAATTGGGCTACCGGGGCCCAGTGAATCGAAGGTTTCCCTCGACCCGCTGCGTGTCCACCATACCGTAGCTAGGTAGGCTCAGGGCAGCTTGTTATGCCCCGCAACGAGGAGCCTTCGTGACCGCCGAGCACGAGTCGACGCCCACGCCCGACGCCGACCAGTCGCACGTTCCGCCGCTGACGACCCGCGTCGTCATCGCCGAGGACGAGGCGCTCATCCGTCTCGATCTCAAAGAGATGCTCGAAGAAGAGGGCTACTCCGTAGTCGGCGAGGCCGGCGACGGCCAGACGGCCGTCGAGCTCGCGCGCGAGCACCGCCCCGACCTGGTGATCCTCGATGTGAAGATGCCCGTTCTGGACGGGATCTCCGCGGCCGAGAAGATCGCGGAGGAGTCCATCGCGCCCGTGCTCATGCTCACCGCGTTCTCGCAGCGCGACCTCGTCGAGCGGGCCCGGGACGCCGGTGCGATGGCGTACCTCGTGAAGCCGTTCAGCAAGAGCGACGTGGTGCCGGCCATCGAGATGGCCGTCTCCCGCTTCGCGGAGCTGCGGGCGCTGGAGCAGGAGGTCGCGGACCTCTCGCAGCGGCTGGAGACGCGCAAGCTGGTGGACCGTGCGAAGAGCATCCTGCAGACGCAGTACGGGCTGACGGAGCCGGCCGCCTTCCGGTGGATCCAGAAGTCGTCCATGGACCGCCGGATGTCGATGCAGCAGGTCGCCGAGGTGGTCATCGAGGACGCCGAGGCGAAGAAGAAGGAGAGCGGCGCGTAGCGCCTGCTCCCGGACATGCGTGAGGCCCGCCTCCCCCCGAGGGGAGGCGGGCCTCACACGTTGTGTCAGTCCTCGCCGAGGTAGGCCTTGCGGACGTCCTCGTTGTGGAGGAGGTCGCGGCCGGTGCCGGAGAGAACGATCTTGCCGATCTCCATCACGTGCGCGCTGTCGGAGAGCGAGAGCGCCGCCTGGGCGTTCTGCTCGACGAGCAGGATGGTCATGCCGGTGGCCTTGAGTTCCTTGATGGTCGCCATGATCTTCTGCATCATCAGCGGGGACAGGCCCATGGAGGGCTCGTCCAGCATCAGGAGCTTGGGGCGGGACATGAGCGCGCGGCCCATGGCGAGCATCTGCTGCTCGCCGCCCGAGAGGGTGCCGGCGGCCTGCTTGCGACGCTCGCCCAGGATGGGGAACATCTCGTAGGCGCGCTGGACGTCCTTCTCGATGCCCTCCTTGTCGGTGCGCAGGAACGCGCCGAGCTGGAGGTTTTCGGCGATCGTCAGCCGGGGGAAGATGTGGCGTCCCTCGGGGGAGTGGGCGAGGCCCAGGGAGACGATCTTGTGGGCGGGGACGGCGGCCAGGGGCTGGCCGTCGAAGGTGATGCTGCCGCTCTTGGGCTTGATGAGCCCGGAGAGGGTGCGCAGGGTGGTCGTCTTGCCGGCGCCGTTGGTGCCGACGAGGCAGACGATTTCGCCTTCGTTGACTTCGAAGGAGATTCCCTTGACGGCTTCGATCTTGCCGTAGGCGACCTTGAGGTCTTCGACCTTGAGCAGTGCGGTCACTTGGCCTCTCCTTCCGTGCTGGTGGTGCTGGTGGTGCTGTCCGAGTCGGCGTCGGCCGGGGCGTCGGTGTCGCCGTCGGTGTCGGCGTCGGTCTCCGCTTCGGCTTCGGCGTCGGTCTCGGTGGCTTCGGCGGTGGCTTCGGCGTCAGCCTCGACCTCAGCCTCGGCCTCCGTCTCGGTCTCCGTCTCGACCTCGGCCGGTGCTGCGGCTTCGGCGGCGGCTTCCGCTGCCTCGACGACGGCGTCCTCGGCGGCGCCCGGGTCGCCTTCGAAGGGCTCGCCGAGGTAGGCGGCGATGACGCGCTCGTCGCCCTGGACCTCGGCTGCGGTGCCTTCGATGAGCTTTTCGCCCTGGACGAGGCAGGCGACGCGGTCGCAGAGGTTGAAGATGAAGCGCATGTCGTGCTCGATGACGAGGACGGCGATGCCCATGTCGCGGATGGCGAAGATGAGTTCTTCGGCAGCGCGGGTTTCCTGCGGGTTCATGCCGGCGGTGGGCTCGTCCAGGAGGATGAGGCCGGGGTCGCTGGCGAGGGCGCGGGCGATTTCCAGCTTGCGCTGTTCGCCGTAGGGGAGGTTCTTGGCCAGGTGCTGGGCCTTGTTCTCCAGGCCGATGAACTCGAGGAGTTCCATGGCGCGCGCTTCGCTGGCGGCTTCGGCCTTCTTGAAGCCGGGGCCGCGGAGCAGGGCGGACCAGAGGCCTTCCTTGGTGCGGGTGTGGCGTCCGACGAGGACGTTCTCCAGCACGGTCATGTTGTGGAAGAGCCGGATGTTCTGGAAGGTGCGGGCGATGCCGGCCTCGGTGACCTTGTGGGGCTTGGGAGGCAGGACGGTGCCCTTGTAGCTGACGGATCCCTCGGTGGGGACGTACAGCCCGGTGAGGCAGTTGAAGAAGGTGGTCTTGCCGGCGCCGTTGGGGCCGATGAGTCCGACGATCTCGCCCGAGTTGACCTGGAGGTCGACGTTCTTGACGGCGGTGAGGCCGCCGAAGCGCATCGTGACGCCCTTGGCTTCGAGAACCGTGGTCTTGGTGGTGGTGTCCGTGGTGGTCGTCATGGTGTTCACGCCCCCGCCTTGGCGGTGGCCAGGTCCGTGGGGGCCTGGTCAGCGGTGTCGTCGTGGAACTCGAGCTGCGCGCGCTTGTTGGCGATGAGGCCTTCGGGGCGGAAGCGCATGAGCAGGATGAGGGCGATGCCGAAGGCGAGGAGCTGGTAGTCCTGGAGGAAGGCCAGCTTCGCCGGGATCAGGAAGAGGAGTGCGGCGCCGAGGATGGGGCCGCGGATGGTGCCCATGCCGCCGAGGATGACGGCGGCGAGGAGGAACGCGGAGTTCGGCGGGACGGGCCCGGCGAAGACGTAGTTCTCGGGGACGACCGTGCTGTTGACGTGTGCCTGGACGGTGCCGGCGAGGCCGGCGAGGGTGGCGCCGAGGGCGAAGGCGATGAGCTTGACCTTGAAGCCGTTGATGCCCATGGCTTCTGCGGCGGTCTCGTCTTCGCGGATGGCGACCCAGGCGCGGCCGATGCGGCTGCTGCCGGCGCGGGCGAAGACCACGACGACGAGGGCCATGACGAGCAGCATCAGGAAGTAGTAGTTGGCGTAGGCGCCGAGGGTGATGCCGCCGACCACGTGGGATTCCCCGAAGTTCCACCCGAAGATTTCGAGGTGGGGGATGTTGGGGATGCCGTTGGGGCCGTTGGTGATGTCGGGGCCGGAGGTGCCGTCGAGGTTGCCCATGGCGATGCGGAAGATTTCTCCGAAGCCGAGGGTGACGATGGCGAGGTAGTCGCCGCGCAGGCGCAGGGTCGGGGCTCCGATGACCACGCCGAAGATGAGCGAGGCGAGGGCGCCGACGATGACCGCTGCCCAGAAGGGCAGGTGGATGCCGAAGGCGGATGCGGTGCTTCCGGAGACCAGGGCTGCGGCGTAGGCGCCGACGCCGAGGAAGGCGACGTAGCCGAGGTCGAGGAGGCCGGCGAGGCCGACGACGACGTTGAGGCCGAGGGCGACGGTCGCGAAGATCAGGATGTTGACCGCGATGAGCGTGTAGGTGTCGCCGCTCTGCTGGATGAAGGGGAAGGCGATGGCGGCGGCCGCGGAGCCGAGCAGGGTGACCTGGCGGTACTTGGCGGTGAGGCCGCCGAGGCGGGCGAAGAGGCCGGACTTGTTCAGCGCGAAGGCGGCGAGGCCGACGGTGATCAGGTAGGCGACGAAGAGCTGCGGTTCCTTGTCATCGGTGTCGATGCCGAAGGTGATGACGAAGAGGCCGATGGCGAAGACGCCGGTGATGATGAGGATCTCGGCCCAGGAGGGCAGCTGCTTGGCGGGGGCCGCCTTGCGGGTGTCGTCGGCGAGCTTGTTCACGGCGAGGACCGGGATGAACGTGCCGAGGAGGGCGACGTAGGCGCCGGGTTCCAGGTTGACGACTCCGCCGAGGACGACGGTGATGGAGATGACCGCGAACCAGGTGGCGGCGAGGTTGCCGAGGGTGAGGAAGAAGAGGGCCTTGCGGGTGCCGTTGGGGGCGAGCCAGCGGAAGCCCTTGACGCCGAGCGCGGAGAGCGCGAAGGCGAGGGTGAGGGCTGCGCCGGCGAGGGTGACGTACTGGAGGTCGGCGGGGCTGCCGTAGTAGGTCAGGTCGCCGGGGAATTCGGCGGTCCAGGTCCACGCGAGGAAGGCGCTGACGATGGCGAGGAGGCTGCCGGCGATGACCGCGTAGAGGAGGGTGGTGGGCGCGGGGCCCTGCTTCACCGTGTCGGCGGTCTGCGGGGTGGTGTTGGTGGTCATGGTTCTCACGCCCGATCCGCGACGCGCTCACCGAGCAGGCCTTGTGGCCGCACGAGGAGGACGACGATGAGGAGTACGAAGGCCCAGACGTTGGACCAGGCGCCACCGCCGAGCTGCGACATGCCGGGGATGTCTTCGATGTAGGCGATCGAGAGGGCTTCGGCGAGTCCGAGGACGACGCCGCCGACCATGGCTCCGTAGATGTTGCCGATGCCGCCGAGGACGGCTGCGGTGAAGGCCTTGAGGCCGAGGATGAAGCCCATCTCGAAGTTGATCTGGCCCTTGTCGAGGCCGTAGGCGACGGCGGCGACGGCGGCGAACGCGGCACCGATGGCGAAGGCCATGACGATGATGCGGTCGGTGTTGATGCCCATCAGCTTCGCGGTGTCGGGGTCCTGCGCGGTGGCCTGCATGGCGCGGCCGCTGCGGCTCTTCTGGACGAAGATGCCGAGGGCGAGCATGCAGAGCGGGGCGAGGATGAGGACGAAGAGGTCCGCGCGCTGGATCGCCAGGCTGTCGGTGATCTTGAAGGCGGCGCCCTTGAATTCAGGGAAGCTGACGGCCTTCTTGGCGTCCGGGTAGAACTGCCAGACGAGCTGCTGGAGCGCGATCGAGAGGCCGATTGCGGTGATGAGGGGTGCGAGCCGGGGGGCGCTGCGCAGTGGGCGGTAGGCGAAGCGTTCGGCTGCGCATGCCACGGCGACGGAGGTGGCGGCACCTCCGATGATCATGACGGGTATCGCGATCAGCAGTGTGGTGCCGGTCGGGAGGATGGCGTAGGCGCTGAGCGCGCCGAAGCCGCCGATCATGAAGATCTCGCCGTGGGCGAAGTTGATGAGCTGGACGATGCCGTAGACCATG
This sequence comes from Streptomyces sp. NPDC001502, assembly GCF_042894785.1. Lineage (NCBI taxonomy): Bacteria > Bacillati > Actinomycetota > Actinomycetes > Kitasatosporales > Streptomycetaceae > Streptomyces > Streptomyces sp. NPDC001502. The sequence continues at coordinate 81,220 of NZ_JBIAVW010000015.1, read as the reverse complement.
GTGTACCCGATGGCGATGAGGCCATAGAGAGCACCGAGGGCCAGGCCGTTGGCCAGCTGTTGCGGCAGTTCGTGCACCGCAGGGCCTCCGATGAGCGTGTCGGATAAGACTCCGCGCGAGGGCGCTGTTTGCGCCCTCGCGCGGCGTTGGTTCAGGTGGTGCGGGTGGTGCTGGGGACTACGGGCTTACTGGTTGAAGGTGTCGCTCTTGACGTCGACCCACTTGCCGCCCTCGACCTTGTAGACGGTGAGCTGCTTGTTGGTGGTGTCGCCGTACTCGTCGAAGGCGACCTTGCCGGTCACGCCTTCGAAGGAGACCTTGCCGAGCGCCTCGACGACCTTGGCGCGGGCGTCGGTGGGCAGCTTGCCGCTGTTGGCGGCGACGGCGGCCTTGACGGCCTGGATGACGGCCCAGCCGGCGTCGTAGGAGTAGCCACCGTAGGCGGCGTACGGGTCCTTGTAACCCTCGGCCTTGTAGTCCTCGATGAACTTCTTGGCGGTGTCCAGCTTCTCGACCGGGTAGCCGATGGAGGTGGCGAGGTCGCCCTCGTTGGCCTCACCGGAGGCGCTGATGAAGGCCGGGTCCTGGATGCCGTCGCCGCCCATGAGGGGGACGTTGGCGCCGGTCTTCTTGATCTGGTCGGCGAGCAGGCCGCCCTCGGGGTACTGGCCGCCGAAGTAGACGGAGTCGGCGCCGGAGGTCTTGACCTTGTCGGCGGTGGAGGAGAAGTCGGTCTCCTTCACGGTGACGTGGTCGGTGCCGACGACCTCGCCGCCGAGCTTCTTGAACTCGTCGGCGAAGATCGCGGCGAGGCCGGCGCCGTAGGTCTGCTTGTCGTCGACGATGAAGACCTTCTTCTTGCCGGCGTCCTTGAAGAGGTACTGGGCGGCGAACTTGCCCTGGACCACGTCGGTGGCGGCGGTGCGGAAGTAGGTCTTGAAGCCGCGCTTGAACTCGCCCTTGCCCCAGTTGTCGCCCTGGCTGAGCGCGGGGTTGGTGTTGGCGGGGGAGACCTGCGCCAGGTTGGCGGAGGCGAAGACGCCCTGCATCTGCTGGGCGACGCCGGAGTTCAGCGGGCCGACGACGCCGAGGACGTCCTTGTTGCCGACGAGCTTGGTGGCGTTGGCCTGGCCGGAGGCGGGGACGGCCTGGTCGTCGAGGGCCTCGACCTTGAACTCGATGCCCGGGACCTCGTTGTTCTTGTTGGCCGTCTTGGCCGCGAGGTCGACGGAGTTCTTGATGCCCTGGCCGAGCGCGGAGAGCGAGCCGGTGAGCGGGGCGTCCACACCGATGACGACGGTGGTCTTCTTGCCGCCGCCGTTGTCCTTGGAGTCTCCGTCGCGCGATCCGCAAGCGGTGAGGGTCAGTGCTCCCGTGGTGATCACGGTGGTGAGGACGAGCAAAGAACGGTGTCGCACGATTCTTCCTTTCCCTGGCGCGGCTCTCTCGTGAGAGGTGCCGTTAGGTCGCCGGGCCGCACTGGGAGGTCCACGGCCGTGCTGATTGCGCCCTGCGGCGCGGTGACTGGCCGTGACTCTAGGCCCGAGGTGGCGAGCACGGGGAGCAGGGAAAGGAGGATGTGACGCTCTTGTTATGCCAAGGCCAAGAATGTGTAGCGGGAGTGTGGACAAATCGGACGTTTTCTTACCTTGGGGGGTGTCCGCATCCTGAGAATTACCAGTTCTCCTAAGGGGCTTGAGGCCTTCATGCACCTGTCTTAGATCATTTTCGGCCGAATGTGGCTGCGCGTGTCCAAAGGAATCCTCCGAGTGGGCTTTCTTAAGGGAAAAGGCGGATTCCGGCCCTCATGTGCATTACGCAGAGTGACGGTCAAGAGGGCAGTTTCGAAACCGAATGGATCTTGTTCGAGTGGCGGTACGGCCCCCCACCTGCGGTTCGCTCCTGCGGGGGTGGCTCACCGGAAGGCGGACACCGCGCTCGGGAATGCGGTGACCTCGGTCACGTCGGCGGGCGCCAGTTCTCCGAACTCCGCATCGCGCCGCCCTCGTCGGAGCAGCGCTGCGCAACGAACCGGTCGATCAGCTCAAGTGCTTTGTCCTGTCCGGCAGTTCGCTCCTCGGCGCGCCCTGCGGCCACCGCGTCCTCGTGGATCGCGTACTGGTCGTTGGACAGGCCCTTCTGCTCCCAGTCGAGACCGGACCATTTGGTGCCCAGGAGGGTCTCCTTCGCCCAGTAGGACACGAGGCTCGTGCACACCTGTACGGGCGAGGGGGGAGCGGAGGCGGGGGCTGCGGAAGGGCTCGCGGAACCCGCCGCGGGGGTGGGCGCGGAGGATGTGCATCCGGTCAGGGCGAGCGCCGCGAGGAGGGTGTGGGCGGCGTACCGGGCCGTGCGTGGCATGGTCCCCATGGGGGGACGGTAGGCGGTGACCATCGGTGACACAACAGATGTCACCGTGAAGCGCGCGGACTGGCGGATTCCGGGCGGTTGGCGGGCGCGGGCCGTCCGGGAACGGGCCAGGGGCGGGCCGGTGGTGCGGGGACGAGCCGGGGCGGGGACGAGCCGGGGCGGGGCCCGGGTCCGCCGGCCATCGTCTCCTATGCTCTGGCCGTGACCGGACCCAAGAGCCCGACGGCATGGATCGAATCGGCCTGGCAGGAGCTGGACGCCCCCGACGCGGGGCGTCGGGACAGCTGCCTCGAAGTCGTCAGTGACGTTCTGGGGACGGGTCTGCTGGCGCAGGACGACGCGGTACGGGTCGTCGAGCGCCTCGTCGCGGTCGCGCTCTCCGACGAGAGCTACGAGCTGCGGGAGTCCGCGCTGCACGCACTATGCAGGCCACCGCGCCCTACGAGCTCCCCTATCGGATGGTCGCGCCGCTCGCCGCGGCGGACGGCATGGAACCCCTCCTGCTGGAGTACGTCCTGGGCGTCCTCGGTTCCACGGGTGACCGGGCGGCGCTCCCGGCCGTCGAGCGATTCCTGCGCCACCCCCACCCGGGGGTGCGCCGGGAGGCGGCGGACGCGGTGAAGGAACTGCACTGGCGCCTGCGTCCCGCCCGGGAAGGGACCGCCTGAGCCCCGCGGCCCGGGCGGTCCTGCGTCACGGCACCCGGGCCGGCCGGGTCAGGCCCCCGCGGCGGCCGGGTCGGCGTCGCGCAGCAGGCAGGTCAGGCGGGCGGTGCAGATCCGCTTGTCCTGCTCGTCGGTGATGACGATCTCGAAGGTGGTGGTCGAGCGGCCGCGGTGCACCGGGGTGGCGACGCCGGTGACGATGCCGGAGCGGGCGCCCCGGTGGTGGGTGCAGTTCAGGTCCACGCCGACGGCGATCTTGGTGATGCCGCCGTGCATCATGGCGCCGACCGAGCCGAGGGTCTCGGCCAGCACGGCCGAGGCCCCGCCGTGCAGCAGCCCGTACGGCTGGGTGTTGCCCTCGACGGGCATGGTGCCCACGACGCGGTCGGCCGAGGCCTCCAGGACGCGGATGTCCATCCGCTCGCCCAGGTGTCCCGCCGAGAACAGCGAGGGCAGGTCGATGCCCAGGGCCGCGTACTCGTCGAGCACCTCCTGCGGGAACTTCACTGCGTGCTGCTCGCCCATGGTCAGGCTCCGTTCGTCAACGATCGTTAACCATCTTGTCCTGAGGTCGTTCTATCAGGCCGGTTCGAAGCGCACGACGACGGACTTGCTGGCCGGGGTGTTGCTGGTGTCCGCGGTCGAGTCCAGCGGGACCAGCACGTTGGTCTCCGGGTAGTACGCGGCCGCGCAGCCGCGGGCGGTCGGGTAGTGCACGACGCGGAAGCCGGGCGCGCGCCGCTCGACGCCGTCCTTCCACTCGCTCACCAGGTCCGTGTACGAACCGTCGGCCAGCCCCAGCTCGGCGGCGTCGGCCGGGTTCACCATGACCACGCGGCGGCCGCCGGTGATGCCGCGGTAGCGGTCGTCGAGGCCGTAGATCGTGGTGTTGTACTGGTCGTGGCTGCGCAGGGTCTGCAGGAGCAGCCGTCCCGCCGGGACGCGCGGGTACTCCACGGGCGCGGCGGTGAAATTGGCCTTGCCGGTCTTCGTCGGGAAGCGGCGCTCGTCGCGCGGGGCGTGCGGGAGCTGGAAGCCGGCGGGGCGGGCGACGCGGGCGTTGAAGTCCTCGAAGCCGGGGATCACGCGGGAGATGCGCTCGCGGATCGAGGCGTAGTCGCGCTCGAACTCCTCCCAGGGGGTGGCGGAGGCCGCGCCGAGGACCGCGCGGGCCATGCGGGCCACGATCGCGGGCTCGGAGAGCAGGTGCGGGGAGGCGGGGGCGAGGTTGCCGCGGGAGGCGTGGACCATGCCCATGGAGTCCTCGACGGTCACGAACTGCTTGCCGCTCGCCTGTACGTCCTTGTCGGTACGGCCGAGGGTGGGCAGGATCAGGGCCCGCCGGCCGGTGACCGCGTGGGAGCGGTTGAGCTTGGTGGAGACGTGCACGGTCAGGGAGGCCCTGCGGATGGCGGCCTCGGTGACCTCGGTGTCGGGGGTGGCGCCGACGAAGTTGCCGCCCATCGCGAAGAGGACCTTGGCCTTGCCGTCGCGCAGGGCCTGGATGGAGCGGACCACGTCGTAGCCGTGCCCGCGCGGCGAGCTGATGCCGAATTCCTTGTCGAGGGCGTCGAGGAAGGCGGGTGCGGGGCGCTCGAAGATCCCCATGGTGCGGTCGCCCTGCACGTTGGAGTGGCCGCGGACGGGGCAGACGCCGGCGCCGGGGCGGCCGATGTTGCCGCGCAGCAGGAGGAGGTTGACGACCTCGCGGATGGTGGCGACGGCGTGCTTGTGCTGGGTGAGGCCCATGGCCCAGCAGACGATGGTGCGCTTCGAGGCCAGGACCATGGCCAGCGCCCGCTCGATCTCGGGGCGGGTCAGGCCGGTCGCGGTGAGGGTCTCGTCCCAGTCGGCTTCCTTCGCGGCGGCCGCGAGCTCCTCGTAGCCGTGGGTGTGCTCGCGGATGAAGGCCTCGTCGGTGGCGCCCTCCGTCTCCATGACGAGCTTGTTGAGGAGGCGGAAGAGGGCCTGGTCGCCGCCGATGCGGATCTGCAGGAAGAGGTCGTTGAGGGCGGTGCCCTTCAGCATGCCGATGGGGGTCTGCGGGTTCTTGAACCGCTCCATGCCGGCCTCGGGCAGCGGATTCACCGAGATGATCTTCGCGCCGGCGGACTTGGCCTTCTCCAGAGCGGAGAGCATGCGCGGGTGGTTGGTGCCCGGGTTCTGGCCGGCGACGATGATCAGGTCGGCCTGGTGGAGGTCTTCGAGGGAGACGCTGCCCTTGCCGATGCCGATGGTCTCGGTCAGTGCGGAGCCCGAGGACTCGTGGCACATGTTGGAGCAGTCGGGCAGGTTGTTGGTGCCGAACTCGCGGGCGAAGAGCTGGAAGAGGAACGCGGCCTCGTTGCTCGTGCGGCCCGAGGTGTAGAAGAGGGCCTCGTCGGGGGAGCCGAGGGCCGTCAGCTCCTCGGCGATGACCGCGAAGGCACGCTCCCAGCTGACCGGCTCGTACCGGTCGTCGCCGCCGGGCGCGGACCCGGTCTCCAGGAGCATGGGCTGCGTGATGCGGCCCTGCTGGCCCAGCCAGTAGCCGGAACGCGTGGCGAGGTCGGCCAGCGGGTGCGCGGCGAAGAACTCGGGGGTGACCCGGCGCAGCGTGGCCTCTTCCGCGACGGCCTTGGCGCCGTTCTCGCAGAACTCGGCCGTGTGCCGCTTGTCGCCCTCGGGCCAGGCGCAGCCCGGGCAGTCGAAGCCGCCCTTCTGGTTGACCTTGAGGAGCGTGCGGGCGGTGCGGGCCACGCCCATCTGCTGCTGGGCGATCCGCAGCGTGTGCCCGATCGCCGGAAGGCCCGCGGCCGCGTGCTTGGGCGGTGTGACCTGCGGTGCGTCCTGTACCGGATCGCCTGTGGGCGGCTTGGTCGCCATCGCGCTCCCCTTCGAGCGTACGTACGTATGCAGCACGTGTGGCCGCGTCCTTCGATCCTTGCACGGACCACGGAACGAGGGGAGGGCGGTCCGGTGCTCACCGCGCTCCGGCCGGGTGCGCCGGGGGCGTCCGGTGGGGAGGATGCGCCGGGGGAGGCGACCGGCCGGAATTGTCGGTGGGGGCGCCTAGGATCGGGGCGTGGCAGATTCATCAGCGAAGAAGACCGACCAGCCGCCCGCAGCGGACCGCCCCCGCCTGATGCTCATGGACGGGCACTCCCTGGCCTACCGGGCGTTCTTCGCGCTGCCCGCGGAGAATTTCACGACCGCGACGGGGCAGCCGACCAACGCCATCTACGGTTTCGCGTCGATGCTGGCGAACACGCTGCGCGACGAGGCCCCCACGCACTTCGCGGTGGCGTTCGACGTCTCCCGCAAGACGTGGCGCTCGACGGAGTTCCCCGAGTACAAGGCGAACCGCTCCAAGACCCCCGACGAGTTCAAGGGGCAGGTCGAGCTGATCGGCGAGCTGCTCGACACGATGCACGTGCCGCGGTTCGCGGTCGACGGCTTCGAGGCCGACGACGTGATCGCGACGCTGGCGACGCAGGCCGAGGCGGCCGGCTTCGACGTGCTGATCGTCACCGGCGACCGGGACTCCTTCCAGCTCGTCTCCGAGCACACCACCGTGCTCTACCCGACGAAGGGCGTCTCCGAGCTCACCCGGTTCACCCCGGAGAAGGTCGTGGAGAAGTACGGCCTCACCCCGCAGCAGTACCCGGACTTCGCGGCGCTGCGCGGCGACCCGTCCGACAACCTGCCGGGCATCCCGGGCGTCGGTGAGAAGACCGCGGCCAAGTGGATCACCCAGTTCGGGTCGTTCGCGGAGCTCGTGGACCGCGCCGACGAGGTCAAGGGCAAGGCCGGGCAGAACTTCCGGGACCACCTGGAAGCCGTCAAGCTCAACCGGGTCCTGACCGAGATGGTCAAGGACGTGGAGCTGCCCAAGACCCCGGCCGACCTGGTCCGCGCCCCCTACGACCGGACCGCCATGCTCGGCGTGCTGGACGTGCTGGAGATCCGCAACGCCTCGCTGCGCGAGCGGCTGCTCGCCGTGGACCCGGGCGCGGCCGTGGAGGAGGCCCCGGCTCCGGCGGCCGGCGTGGAGCTGGACGCGTCCGTGCTGGGCACGGGCGAGCTGGCGCCGTGGCTGGAGAGCCACGCGGGCGGCCCGCTGGGCCTCGCGAGCGTCGACAGCTGGGCGCTGGGCCAGGGCAATGTCACCGAGATCGCGCTGGCCGCGGCCGGCGGCGCCGCCGCCTGGTTCACGCCCGCCGAGCTGGACGAGGCGGACGAGCGGGCCTTCGCGGCCTGGGCCGCCGACGCGGCCAAGCCCAAGGTCGTGCACAACGCCAAGGGCCTGATGCGGGTCTTCCCCGAGCACGGCTGGACCCTCGCCGGGGTCGCCATGGACACCGCGCTCGCCGCCTACCTGGTCAAGCCGGGCCGCCGGTCCTTCGCCCTGGACGCCCTGTCCATGGAGTACCTGCACCGTGAGCTGGCGCCCGCAGCCGCCGACGGGCAGCTGGCCTTCGGCGCCGACGAGACCGCCGAGGCCGAGGCCCTGATGGCGCAGGCCCGCGCGGTCCTGGACCTGGGCGACGCCTTCACGGACAAGCTCGCCGAGGTCGGCGCAGCGGAGCTGCTCCACGACATGGAGCTGCCCACCTCCGAACTCCTCGCCCGGATGGAGCGCTCCGGCATCGCCGCCGACCGCGACCACCTGGAGGCCATGGAGCAGCAGTTCGCGGGAGCCGTGCAGCAGGCCGTCAAGGAGGCGCACGCCACCGTCGGCCACGAGTTCAACCTCGGCTCGCCCAAGCAGCTCCAGGAGGTCTTCTTCGGCGAGCTGGACCTGCCGAAGACGAAGAAGACCAAGACCGGTTACACCACGGACGCGGACGCACTGGCCTGGCTGGCCACGCAGACCGACCACGAACTCCCCGTGATCATGCTGCGCCACCGGGAGCAGGCCAAGCTGCGCGTCACCGTCGAGGGCCTGGTCAAGACCATCGCCGCCGACGGCCGGGTGCACACCAGCTTCAGCCAGACCGTCGCCGCGACCGGCCGGCTGTCCTCCACCGACCCCAACCTGCAGAACGTGCCGGTGCGCACCGACGAGGGCCGCGCCATCCGCCGCGGCTTCGTCGTCGGCGAGGGCTTCGAGTCCCTCATGACGGCCGACTACAGCCAGATCGAGCTGCGCGTCATGGCCCACCTCTCCGAGGACGAGGGCCTGATCGAGGCGTTCGCGACCGGCGAGGACCTGCACACCACCGTCGCCTCCCAGGTGTTCGGCGTGGAGCGGTCCGCGGTCGACGCCGAGATGCGCCGCAAGATCAAGGCCATGTCGTACGGACTCGCCTACGGGCTCTCCGCCTTCGGTCTCGCCCAGCAGCTGAACATCGAGCCCGCCGAGGCGCGCGGCCTGATGGAGACCTTCTTCGAGCGGTTCGGCGGGGTCCGCGACTACCTCGGCCGGGTCGTCGACGAGGCCCGCGCCACCGGATACACGGCGACGATCTTCGGCCGCCGCCGGTACCTGCCCGACCTCAACAGCGACAACCGCCAGCGCCGCGAGGCCGCCGAGCGGATGGCGCTCAACGCCCCCATCCAGGGCACCGCCGCCGACATCGTCAAGGTCGCGATGCTGCGCGTGGACAAGGCGATCGCCGGGGCCGGTCTGCGGTCGCGGATGCTGCTCCAGGTCCACGACGAAATCGTGCTGGAGATCGCCCCGGGCGAGCGCGAGCAGGTCGAGGAGCTGGTGCGCCGCGAGATGGGCGCCGCCGTCGAGCTCCGGGCCCCGCTGGACGTGTCGGTGGGCGTCGGCCCGGACTGGGAGTCCGCCGCGCACTGATCGCCGTACGGCCGGCCCGGCGCCCGTCCCCGCCGCTCAGGCGGTGGGGACGGGCGTCCGTGTTTCCTCGTCCGCGGGGCGCCCGGTCCGGTCGCGGCGGTGCCGCAGCCGCACGAGGACTCCGTAGATCAGCAGCGCGACGGTCAGTCCGCCGCCCGCGCCGAAGCAGACGGTCGGGATGATGTCGAGCGGCGTACGGATCCGGTCGTAGAAGTCGAAGAAGCGCAGCAGGCGCCGGGTGACCCCGGCCGCCACGCACACCACGAGCAGGGCGAGCGCACCCCAGAGCTCCGCGCGGGAGAGCACCGGCACGGCCGTGGGCGCCGGGAGGGCGGGAATCCGGCGCAGGGCGGTCACCGTGAACCAGAGCAGGGCGCATGCGGCGACGGCCGAAGTGCCGTACTGGAGGAAGGAGTAGCCCGGCAGGCCGTAGGCGAGCGGCTCGGCGAGATCGGGCAGCGCGTTCGTGCCCCAGCGGTCGTTGTGCGTGAAGCTGTCCCACGCCACGTGGGTGAGGGACCCGAGCGCCGCCGAGACGTAGAACCAGCCGACGAGCGCGGCCGGCCGGGGACGCTCGCGCCATGCCTCGCCCCGCACGAAGGCGTACACCCTGCCCCGCCGGCCACGCGGCAGGAGCGCGATCAGCGGCTCGCGCAGCAGAAGCCAGCAGCCCACCAGGACGGCCGTCAGCACGGCGTCCAGTGTGAGGACGCCCGGCAGCGAGTGCGTGAAGGCCCCGTACGTCAGGACACCCTCGACGACCGCGTCCGTGAAGTAGAAGGTGTCCGGTGCGAACGACCCGAGGACGAGCGCCGAGGCGACGAGGGGGCCCCGCGCACGCCCGGTCCGACGGATGGCCGGAAGTACGGCGGCCGCGTGGCTGAGAGTGAACGGCATGGCATCTCTCCTGGGACTTCCTGTGGGCGTTCCTTACTTCGGGCCAATGCTCCCGAAGGGTCCAGACAGTATGCGTGACCTGCCTCGGGACGTGGGGATGTGGTGAATTCCCGGCGACCTTGCGTGCTGTGTGCAGGGAGTTGACGTAGGGTCACGCGGACGTCGAGGGGGAGGGGTCCGGCTCATGTCGGCTCGAATAATCGGACGCAGGCTGCGCAGGGGAACGACGGCCGCCCTGGTCTCCGCTCTGGTGGTGGCCGCGGTGACGGCCTCCCAGGGCCCGGCGGGCGGGAGCACCGACCGGCTCTCCGCCGCCGGGGAGTCCGCCGCGCCGCCGCTGCCGCAGCCGGCCGCGGACACGGCCGGCGGCGACTCCGCCTACTTCACCGAACTCCCGCCGCCGGTGAGCCCGCAGCCACCGGACGTGCTGCCGCCGGACGAGGGGCCGACGCAGCCGCAGGCGCAGGCGGTCCCTGAGGCCGCCGCCGCGGTGCCGGCCGCGACCGGGCCCGCAGAAGGCGGGCAGGGGATACCGGCGAGCGTGCTCGCCGCGTACCTGCGCGCGGAGAAGACGGTGGGACAGAGCGACCCGGGCTGCGGGCTGCGCTGGCAACTCCTCGCGGCGATCGGCAAGGTGGAGTCCGGGCAGGCGCGCGGCGGGCAGGTCGACACGGCCGGAACCACACTGCGGCCGATCCTGGGGCCCGTGCTCGACGGCAACGGCTTCGCGAACATCTCGGACACGGACGGCGGGGCCTACGACGGGGACGCCCGGTACGACCGGGCGGTCGGGCCGATGCAGTTCATCCCCTCCACGTGGGCGTCATGGGGCCAGGACGCGGACGGCGACGGCCGGCGCAACCCGAACAACGTGCACGACGCGGCCCTCGCGGCCGGGCGGTACCTGTGCGCGGGCAGCCGCGACCTGCGGGTGGACGCGGACCTGGACCGGGCCGTGCTCTCCTACAACCGGTCCACGGAGTACCTGCGCACGGTGCGGTCCTGGTTCACGTACTACCTGAAGGGGACGCACGAGATCCCGGACCGGCCCGGTACGGGACCGAGCACACCCACGACGCCGCCCCCGAGCCCCACCCCGAAGCCGATTCCCACTCCGAAGCCCACCCCGACGCCGACGCCGGACCCGAAGCCCACTCCGACGCCTTCGCCGACGCCCACTCCGACGCCGGACCCGACGCCGCCCCCGAGCCCGACGCCGACTCCGAAGCCCACCCCGACACCGACGCCGACGCCGACGCCGACGCCGACGCCGACACCGAAGCCGACGCCGACGCCGGACCCGAAGCCCACGCCTACGCCGAAGCCCTCGCCGACGCCGACCCCGACCCCGACCCCCACGCCGACCCCGACGTCCAGCCCGACCCCTGGCTCGTCACGCACGCCGAAGCCCACCGCGTCGCCGTCCTCCACTCCGGCGGTGCCCCGGACGACCCCGGGGCAACACACCTAGGCCGTGTCTTGTGGATCAAGCCGGGCCCGCGGATCGAGTCGGGATCAGTTCGTGCAGCCGGGGATCGACCCTACGGGCCGGCAGTTGTTGGGCGTGTTCTCGAAGATCCGGCTCCTGACGAGGGTCAGGGCGGTGCCGGCGGAGGTTCCTTGCCAGACGCCGCCGCCGTTGAGCGCGATGTTGCGCCGCACCTTTGTGTCCGTCAGCGTGGTGGTGCCGTCATTGGTGATACCGCCACCCGTTTGGCCCGCGCGGTTGTCCGCGATGGTCGTCGAGAAGATGTCCAGCGGAGAGCGGTCGTTGTAGATTCCGCCGCCCTGCTGGTAGGCGCGGTTGCCCTCGATGTGCGAGTTCTTGATGGTCATGGAGACCCCGGCGGTGAAGAGGCCGCCCCCCAGCTCCGTGGCCTGGTTCCGCACCACTTTGGTCTTCTGCAGCAGGGTGGTGCTTCCCGGCCCGTTGTAGATGGCACCACCCCGCTGGGCAGCACTGTCCCGCACGACGCTGTCGTACATCTCAAGGGTGCTGCTCTGGTTCACGTAGATGGCGCCCCCCTGGTTCGCCGTGCTGTTGGTCACGGTGCTGTGCTTGAGGATGAGCGTCCCTCCGTCCGTGGGCAGGTAGGTGCCGGCGTAGTCGAGATAGCCGCCGCCGGTCGCGGTGACACCCTCGACGGTCAGGCGCCCGCCGGGGCCGTCGATCTGCGCGATGCGGAAGCCCTCGGTCGCGTCGGGATCCCGTCGGATGGTGGTCTTGTTCCCCAGCAGCGTGACGGTGCCCGAGATCAGGGGCAGGGCGTTGGGGCCGAGACCGCCGGTCGACGCGGGAGTGAGGACGTTGTAGACGCATTTGGGTGCGAGCCGGATGGTGTGCGGTCCGGTGTTGTTGTTCGCGGCGATGATCGCGTTGTTGAGGGCGGTGACGTCGCACGGAATGGCCGCCAGGGAGGTCGCGTCCGCGGGGCTGCCGATACCGAGCGCAGCCACGAACGGCACCGCCAGAGCCATGGCCTTGAGCTGACGTCTGTGCATCACTTCTCCGATCGCCACATGTAATCATGTGATTGCATTCCGCTGATGATCAGCGTGCCACGGGGCGGGTGCCCCGCCGTGCGCAACGCGGGGGCGGGTGCGTCGGCGGGCATCGGCGTCCCTCGGGTGGCCCAGTGGTCATCTGCGGCTCGAACGGTTCTCATCTCGTCCCCGCGTTGCTACGGTGCCCCATCTCTGACGCCTCATCAGATTTCGGAGCCCGGCATGCGCGCATTCGTCGCCGCCGTCATCGGCCTCGCGGCCGCGCTGGCCCTCGTGTTCGCCATCACCGCGTTCGGGGTGCCCGAAGGCGAGACCTCACCCAAGCCCCTGCTCACCACCGCGCCCCCCGCGCCCGGAAAGTAGAGGAGGGCCCGGCCGTGCGACGCAGAGCGAGCCTTGTCCTGCTGGCCCTTGCAGTGTTCTGCGCAGCCCTCGCGCCGCTGCTGCGCTGGTACGCCTACCCCCGCCTCGCCAAGATCCCGCCGAACCAGTACCAGGAGATGGTCCTGGAGGCCAAGGACGCCACGCTCCTCGACTACACCGGCGGCATGCAGCCGAAGAAGGTCGACAAGGTCACCATCGTCCAGACCCTCAAGGGCAACGTCGAGGCGTCCAAGGAGATAGAGGCGAGCGCGGGCAAGGACGTCGTCGTCTGGGACACGCTGTCCTACATCATCGGCCCGGACGGCAAGATGGTCTCCCAGATCCCCGAGCGCTACATCTTCGACGCGCACACCCAGGACCCGGTCCACGCCACCGGGGAGATGGTCGACGGGGACCCCGTCAAGCGCGAGGGCATCGAGTTCAAGTGGCCCTTCTTCACCGAGCCGCGCGACTACCTGTACTTCGACGCGCAGACCCGCACCTCCTCGCCGATCCATTACGTCGGACCGCGCACGTTCAAGGGCATGGACGTCTACTACTTCGAGCAGACCGTCCCGTGGACCAAGGTCGCCATGCCCAAGAAGATGCCGATCGAGGGCATCGACCCGTCGACGATCGAGGCGGCCACCGGAACCACCCTCTGGTACACGGCCAAGGCGAGGTTCTGGGTCGACCCGGTGACCGGCGCGCCGGTCAACGCCGAGCAGGACATCCAGCAGGAGATGCGCGGCGGCATCGCCGCCGGCGGCCCCGACGGCAAGCTCACCGCCTTCGCCGGGCACGTCACGATGCGCGAGGACTACTCCGACTACACCGTCGACCTGGTCAAGTCGAACCGTACGAAGGTCCTCGCGCTGCACACCTACGCGCCGATCGGCCTGGCCGCCGGCGGGCTCGCGCTGCTCGGGCTGGCCCTGTGGCTGGAGGCCCGCGGCCGCCGCGTCAGCGCCTGAGCCGGGCGTTGGTGTGCCGGGTGGGCTCGGCGGTGGCCGGGTCCTCCGGCCAGGGGTGCTTGGGGTAGCGCCCGCGCAGCTCCGCGCGCACGGCCCGGTAGCCGCCCTGCCAGAAGGAGGCGAGGTCGGCGGTGACGGCGGCGGGCCGGCCGGCGGGCGACAGCAGGTGCACCAGCACCGGTACGCCCGCCACCCGAGGGGTCTCGGCCAGCCCGAACAGCTCCTGCAGCTTCACCGCGAGCACCGGCTGGCCGTGCTCGGCGGAGTAGTCCACCCGGATCCGGGATCCGCTGGGCACCTCCAGGCGTTCCGGAGCCAGCTCGTCCAGCCGGACGGCCTCCCCGGTGGCCCACGGCAGCAGCCGGTTCAGGGCCTGCCCGGCGTCGATCCGCCCGAGGTCGGCGCGGCGCCGGGCCCGCGACAGCTCGGGCTCCAGCCAGTCGTCGGCCCGCTCCAGCAGGGCCCGGTCGTCGGCCACGTCGGGCCAGGCGCCGCCGAGCGTGCGGTGCAGGAAACCGAGGCGGTCCCGGAGGATCAGCGCGTCCGGGGACCAGCGCAGCAAGCCGAGCCCCTCGGTGCGCAGCCCGTCGAGGAGGGCGGCCCGTACGAGCGCCGGGTCCGGGGTGCGCAGGGGGCGTACGGCGAGCTCGATCGCCCCGAGCCGCTCGGCGGCGCGGGCGACGAGGTCGCCGTCCTCCCAGCGCACCTCTTCGCCTTCGGTCCACAGGTGGGCGGCGGCGGCCCGGGCGGTGTCCTCGTCGATGACGGCGCCGAGCCGGACCCGGGCGGACGCGGAATGCGGGGGCCTGTCGGCGACGGCGACCGCCAGCCAGGGTGCTTGGCGCAGGCCCGATCCGTCGCCGACCTCGGCCGCGGTGCCGTTGGCCATGAGAAAGGCCCCCGAACCCTTGGCTTTCGCCACCCGCTCGGGGAACGCGAGGGCGGCGATGAGCCCGGCGGCGCTGTCGTCGGGTGCGGCGCCGCTGCTGGGGCTCCGCCCCAGACCCCGCGCCTCAAACGCCGGCGAGGCTGAATTACCGGGGCTCAGCCCCGAACCTCGCGCGTCGAACGCCGGCGAGGCTGAAGAGTCAGACGCCGGAGGGGCTGAAATTCCAGCCTCGCCAGGGGGCACGTCCCCGCGGTAGCCGGGGGAGTTTGAGGCGCGGGGGTCCGGGGCGGAGCCCTGGGGCAGGGGGCTGGGGGCGGAGCCCACAGTTTCGGGAAGGGGCGGGGTGGGGGAGAGCCCCGCAGGGCCCCGGACGGCACGGTCCAGGCGGGCGACCTCCGTGCGCCACCGCGACGCGTACGGGTCACCGCCCGCGCGGGCCCGCCGCCAGGCCGCGGCCAGGTCGTCCCCGTACTCGCGCGGCGGCTCCTCGCTCAGCAGGGCCACCACCTCCGCCGCCCGGCGGGCACCGAAGACCGAGGAGCCGTCCAGCAGGGCCCGGGCCAGCCGCGGGTGCAGCCCGAGCCGGGCCATCCGCTGCCCGCGCGCGGTGACCGCACCGGCCGCGGACACCGCGCCGACGGCCACCAGCACCTCGCGCGCCGCGGCCATGGCCCCCGCCGGGGGCGGATCCAGCAGGGCCAGCCCGGCCGCGTCCGGGTCGCCCCAGCAGGCGGCCTGCAGGGCGAACTGCGCCAGGTCGGCGATGCGGATCTCCGGCGAGGGGAACGCGGCCAGGCGGCCGTCCTCCGCCTCGGCCCAGCAGCGGTACACCACGCCCGGTGCCTCGCGCCCGGCGCGGCCCGCCCGCTGGCGCCCGGCCGCGCGGGACGCCCGTACGGTCGCCAGGGCGCCCAGCCCCCGCGCGTGGTCCGTCCGGGGCTCGCGGGCCAGCCCGGAGTCCACCACCACGCGTACCCCGGGGACGGTCAGGCTCGACTCCGCCACGGCGGTGGACAGGATCACCCTGCGGTGCCCCGCGACGGAGAGCACCGCGTCCTGGACGGCCGCCGGGGCCCGGCCGTGGATCTGGAGCACCTCCGCGTCCACCCCGGCCAGCTGCCCGGCGACCCGGGCGATCTCGCCGACGCCGGGCAGGAAGCACAGGACGTCGCCGTCGCGTTCGGCCAGTGCCCGTCGCACCACCGAGGCCACGTGCGTCAGCTGCGCCGGATCCACCCGCATCCCGTGCGGGGGCCGCACCGGCCGGACCGGCGGGGCCCAGACCGTCTCCACGGGGTACGAGACCCCGGCGGCCTCCACCACCGGCGCGCCGCCCAGCACCCGCGCCCAGCCGGCGGAGTCCGTCGTCGCCGAGGCCGCCACCAGCCGCAGCTCCGGGCGCAGGGTCTCCCGTACGTCGAGGAGGAAGGCGGCGACCGTGTCGGCGTCCAGGTGCCGCTCGTGGCACTCGTCCAGGACCACCACGTCCACCCCGGCCAGCTCCTGGTCACGCTGGAGGCGCTGGAGCAGCACCCCCGTGGTCACCACCTCCACCACGGTGTCCGGACCCGCCACCCGTTCCCCGCGCACGGTGAAGCCGACCGCGCCGCCCACCTGCCCGCCCAGCAGCCAGGCCATCCGGCGCGCCGCGGCCCGGGCGGCGATCCGCCGGGGCTCGGCGACGACCACCCGGCGCCGCGGCCCGCCGCCCACCAGCCCGGCCAGCACCAGCGGCACCAGCGTGGTCTTGCCGGTGCCGGGCGGGGCGCAGAGCACCGCCGTGCCGTGGCCGTCCAGCGCCGAGACGAGCGCGGGCACGGCCTCACGTACGGGCAGGGCGTCGAGGGCGGCGGTACGGATCACGTCAGTCGCGCTCGCAGACGAAGATCGCGGTGCCCGGGATCAGGTTGCCGCGCAGCGGGGACCAGCCGCCCCACTCCTGGCTGTTCCACTCCGGCCACTCGGGCTCGACCAGGTCGAGCAGGCGGAAGCCGCCCGCGACCACGTCGCGCACCCGGTCGCCGATCGTGCGGTGGTGCTCCACATATACGGCGCGGCCCTGCTCGTCCTGTTCCACGTACGCGGTGCGGTCGAAGTAGGAGGCGGCGACGGACAGCCCCTCGGGTCCGGGCTCGTCGGGGAAGGCCCAGCGGACGGGGTGGGTCACGGAGAAGACCCAGCGGCCGCCGGGGCGCAGGACGCGGTGCACCTCGCGCATGACGTTGACGGGGTCGGCGACGAAGGGGACGGCGCCGTAGGCGGAGCAGGCCAGGTCGAAGGAGCCGGCGCGGAAGGGGAGCCGTCCGGCGTCGGCCTCGACGAGGGGGAGGTCGTCGCCGATGCGCAGGGCGTGCTGGAGCTGGCGGTGGGAGAGGTCGAGGGCGACCGGGCGGGCGCCCTGGGCGGCCAGCCAGCGCGAGCACTGGGCGGCGCCGGCGCCGATCTCCAGGATGTCCTTGCCCCTGAGGGAGGCGGTGGGGCCGAGGAGGGCCGCCTCCGCCTCGTCCAGGCCTTCGGGACCCCACACGAAGCGGTCGTCGCCGAGGAAGGCGCCGTGGTCGCTCTGGTACTCGTCGGCGTTGCGGTCCCACCAGCTGCGGCTCGCCCGGCTGCTCTCCGCTTCCCCCGCGTCACGCCGTGTGGCCTCGGGGTCTTCCACGGAGACCGGATCGGCTTCGGACGCTACTTCGGAGGCGTAGTCCTCTTGGTTCATGGGGCCCGTCGTCGTAGTCTGCGAATGTCTTCTGAATGTGGCAGGAAGCGCCAGGAACGGCTTCCCGCCCATGAATTGTGCCGGTTGTGCGGCGATCCGCCCGGGGTGTGCGCCTTCGCGCATTGACCCTGTCCGGCTGCCCCCGTATGCTACAAGTTGCGCTGCGAGCCTGTGCTCCTCAGACCTAGCAGGCTGCGCTTGCATCTGTTGATGTCCCCTCGGTTTTCGAGGCCCCGCCGCTCTTCGCGGAAGGGGGTCTCCTTGGCTGTCCGGCTTCTTCGGCAGATGCCGATAAGGGCTCCCGGCGTAGCAGTACCTACGACTTTCTGTCCGTAACCGGAGCCCTTTCCCACATGACGAGCAGCACCGAGACCACCTCTACCACTCCGCAGGTAGCGGTCAACGACATCGGTAACGAGGAAGCCTTCCTCGCCGCGATCGACGAGACGATCAAGTACTTCAACGACGGCGACATCGTCGACGGCGTCATCGTGAAGGTCGACCGGGACGAGGTCCTGCTCGACATCGGTTACAAGACCGAAGGCGTGATCCCGAGCCGTGAGCTCTCGATCAAGCACGACGTCGACCCGAACGAGGTCGTCAAGGTCGGCGACGAGATCGAGGCCCTGGTTCTCCAGAAGGAGGACAAGGAAGGCCGTCTGATCCTGTCCAAGAAGCGCGCTCAGTACGAGCGTGCCTGGGGCACGATCGAGAAGATCAAGGAAGAAGACGGCATCGTCACCGGTACCGTCATCGAGGTCGTCAAGGGTGGTCTCATCCTCGACATCGGCCTCCGCGGCTTCCTGCCGGCCTCTCTCGTCGAGATGCGTCGTGTCCGCGACCTCCAGCCCTACGTGGGCAAGGAGCTCGAGGCGAAGATCATCGAGCTGGACAAGAACCGCAACAACGTGGTCCTGTCCCGCCGCGCCTGGCTGGAGCAGACCCAGTCCGAGGTCCGCCAGACGTTCCTCACCACCCTGCAGAAGGGTCAGGTCCGCTCCGGCGTCGTTTCCTCGATCGTCAACTTCGGTGCCTTCGTGGACCTGGGTGGCGTCGACGGTCTCGTCCACGTCTCCGAGCTGTCCTGGAAGCACATCGACCACCCGTCCGAGGTTGTCGAGGTCGGCCAGGAGGTCACCGTCGAGGTTCTCGACGTGGACATGGACCGCGAGCGTGTCTCCCTGTCGCTGAAGGCGACGCAGGAGGACCCGTGGCAGCAGTTCGCCCGGACCCACCAGATCGGTCAGGTCGTCCCGGGTAAGGTCACCAAGCTGGTTCCGTTCGGTGCGTTCGTCCGCGTGGACGAGGGCATCGAGGGTCTGGTCCACATCTCCGAGCTGGCCGAGCGCCACGTGGAGATCCCGGAGCAGGTCGTCCAGGTCAACGACGAGATCTTCGTCAAGGTCATCGACATCGACCTTGAGCGTCGCCGGATCTCGCTGTCGCTGAAGCAGGCCAACGAGTCCTTCGGTGCCGACCCGGCGTCGGTCGAGTTCGACCCGACCCTGTACGGCATGGCCGCGTCTTACGACGACCAGGGCAACTACATCTACCCCGAGGGCTTCGACCCCGAGACCAACGACTGGCTCGAGGGCTTCGACAAGCAGCGCGAGGCCTGGGAGACCCAGTACGCCGAGGCGCAGCAGCGCTTCGAGCAGCACCAGGCTCAGGTCATCAAGAGCCGCGAGGCCGACGAGGCCGCTGCCGCCGAGGGTGCTGCCGCCCCGGCCGCCAGTGGCAACGCCGGTGCGGGCATCTCGGGTGGTTCGTACTCCTCGGAGTCGGACGAGACCTCCGGCGCCCTGGCGTCGGACGAGGCCCTGGCCGCGCTCCGCGAGAAGCTGGCCGGCGGCCAGAGCTGATCGCAGCGCGCATCACACTCCGGTGTGAGCCGAGCTGAACTGCGTTGAACGGTAAGGCCCGTCCCCTTCGGGGGGCGGGCCTTACCGCGTTTCCCCGTCCGGTCTCCCCCTCGCGATCCGCTGCGTCCGCTGCGTGATCTGCTGCGTGATCCGCCGCGTGAGCCGTGGTGTGATCCGTGGTGTGATCCGTTGCGTTCCTGTGAATGCGGCCAACTGGGGAATGGCCGGGCCGCCTTGGACGTTCTTGGCTGAGAACGAGGCGAGGAGGAGTGGTGACGGTGCTTGATCCACAGGGTTTGTACGAATGGGACGCCAAGGGCCTGGCGGTGGCCGACCTGGCGGTCGCCCAGGACTCGGCCGGGCTGGTCATGCTGTACCACTTCGAGGGGTACATCGACGCGGGTGAGGCCGGGGAGCAGATCGTCGAGCGGCTCCTGGACACGCTGCCGCACCAGGTGGTCGCCCGCTTCGACGCGGACCGGCTGGTGGACTACCGGGCCCGGCGCCCGCTGCTGACCTTCCAGCGCGACCGCTGGACGGAGTTCGAGGAGCCCCGGCTGGAGGTCCGGCTCGTCCAGGACGCCACCGGAGCGCCCTTCCTGCTGCTGTCCGGCCCGGAGCCGGACGTGGAGTGGGAGCGCTTCTCCGTCGCCGTCCGGCAGATCGTCGAGCGTCTCGGCGTCCGCCTCTCGGTCAACTTCCACGGCATCCCGATGGGCGTCCCGCACACCCGTCCCGTGGGCATCACCCCGCACGGCAACCGCACCGACCTCATGCCGGGCCACCGCAGCCCCTTCGACGAGGCCCAGGTGCCGGGCAGCGCGGAGTCCCTGGTGGAGTTCCGCCTGGCCCAGGCCGGGCACGACGTGCTGGGCGTCGCCGCGCACGTACCGCACTACGTCGCGCGCTCCGCGTACCCGGACGCCGCGCTGACGGTGCTGGAGGCGATCACGGCGGCGACCGGGCTGGTCCTGCCGGCCGTGGCGCACGCCCTGCGCACCGAGGCGCACCGCACCCAGACGGAGATCGACCGCCAGATCCGCGAGGGCGACGAGGAGCTGGTCAGCCTGGTGCAGGGGCTGGAGCACCAGTACGACGCGGCCGCCGGGGCCGAGACCCGGGGCAACATGATCGCCGAGCCGGCGGAGCTGCCGTCGGCGGACGAGATCGGCCGCGAGTTCGAGCGGTTCCTGGCGGAGCGCGAGGGCGAGAACTGACGTACGGGCGGCGCCCCCTATGCTGCGGGGCATGCTGAAAGTAGGCCTGACGGGCGGAATCGGTGCCGGCAAGAGCGAGGTCTCGCGACTGCTGGCGGGGTACGGGGCGATCGTCGTCGACGCCGATCGGATCGCGCGCGAGGTCGTGGAGCCCGGTACGCCGGGGCTCGCGGCCGTCGTGGCGGCCTTCGGGGAGTCGGTGCTGACCGCGGAGGGGACGCTGGACCGGCCGAAGCTGGGGTCCATCGTGTTCGCGGACCCGGCGAAGCTCCAGACCCTCAACGCGATCGTTCACCCCCTGGTGGGGGCCCGGTCGGCGGAGCTGGAAGCCGCCGCGGGGGCCGACGCGATCGTGGTGCACGACGTACCGCTGCTCGCCGAGAACGGCCTGGCGCCCCTCTACGACCTGGTCGTCGTGGTGGACGCCGCGCCGCAGACGCAGCTGGCGCGGCTGACCGCGCTGCGCGGGATGGCCGAGGAGGAGGCGCGGGCCCGGATGGCCGCGCAGGCGACCCGGGAGCAGCGGCTCGCGGTGGCGACCCTCGTGATCGACAACGACGGACCGCTGGCGGCGCTGGAGCCGCAGGTGCGCAAGGTGTGGGACGAACTCACGGCGCGGGCGGCGGGCGGGGCCGCCTGACGTGTGCATGGAATAGCGGGTGGGGCGGGGGCGTTGAACGCGCTCGGAGAGGGAAGGATTTCGAACGTGTCCGAGACCACGCGCCCCACACCGGCCAGCCCGGAAACCCACGTCATCGACTACCGGGCCGCCGAGCAGCTGCTCGCCGCCCGGGACCCGCGCGGCGCGGTCAAGCTGCTCGACTCGGTCATAGCCGCCCACCCGGAGAACACGGCGGCGCGGCTGCTGCGCGCCCGGGCCTTCTTCGCGGCGGCGCAACTGCGACCGGCCGAGCTGGAGTTCGAGCTGGTGCTGGAGCGGGAGCCGGACAACGCCTTCGCCCACTTCGCGCTGGCCCGTACGTTCGAGCGCTCGGGCCGGCCCGAGCAGGCGCGCAAGCACTTCCGCCTTGCCGCGGCCCTCGACCCGCAGCCCGACTACCTGGCGGCGGCCCGTTTCGAGGGCCCGGCCGCGGAGGGCCAGGCCGGAGCCGGCCCCGCCTGACTCACCGGCTTCGGGGCGGCTCGTACGGAGGGATGTCCGGGCCGGGCTGGTAGTGGGGCCCCTGGTGGATGTGGCGCACGATCATGAACAGGTCGACGGCCACGATCACCGCCAGCACCCCGCAGGCGGCCGCCCATCCGGGACGGCCCACCAGCGAGAACAAGGCCGTGCCGGCGGCAGCCCAGACCAGCCCCCAGACACCCAGCCAGAACCGCAGCCGCAGCGGACTGCGCGCGGTCACCGGCTCATTCCCGGAACGCATGGCCATCGCCTCTCATGTCCATGGTCCCACCCCCCCTGCGGTCAGGGGTTGAGCTTGTTCACGGCCTTCGTGGTCGTCTTCTTGAAGTCGGCGACCGGGGCGTGGGACAGGTTGCCCATCTCGCCCCACCGCACGACGGTCACGGTGGAGCCGTCGCGCCCGATCCCGTACAGGTGCACCCCGGGCTCGGAGTCGGGGATGGAGGTGTGGACCCCGTAGACGTGCGCGCCCTCCTCGACGGGGAGCGTGCCGTAGTCCTGCCAGGAGGCGGTGCCGCCCGGGGTCGTCCGCAGCCAGTCGGCGGCGCAGGCGGCGACCTTGCGCTCCAGGGCGCCGACGAGCTTGGCCGCCGCGGCGGGCGAGGCGGACCGTACGGAGACCTGCACGGCGCCGGTGTCGTACTCGGTGCCGAAGACGCGGTGCCAGCTGCCCGCAGCCGGAAGCACGCCCTCCAGGCAGAACGGCGCGGACTCGGGCAGCCCCTTGGTGACGGCGCCGGCGTACCAGGGCGAGGTGGGGTGCGGCGGAAGGTCGGTGCCGGCCAGGAAGCCGGGCGCGGTGGCGGCCGCGGCGGAGGCGCCGGCGGAGGCGGTCAGGAGGAGGGCGGCCGCCGCCGCGACGAGTGCGGTGGTGAGCGTGGTGGCGGTGCCGGAACGTCGGAACATGGTCGGTTCTCCCCGTGGGTGTCGTGGTGGTGTTGCCTGACGAGCCTGTTCCCCGGACGGCGTGGCGGGCGACGGATCGCGGCGAATCCGGGACGCTGGAACGGCCGTACGCGCCGTCACCTGGGGGAACACCTCATGCATGGAACGCGGTCGCGGGACGCGGAACGGGGGAGAGCGTGAGCGAGGCCGAGAATTTCGCACGGCTGATGCGGGAGCTGAAGGAGCGTGCCGGGCTCAGTTACGGAGCCTTGGCGCGCCGGTTGCACACGAGTACGTCGACGCTGCACCGGTACTGCAACGGGGAGGCGCTGCCGGCGGAGTTCGCGGTGGTGGACCGCTTCGCCCGGGCCTGCGGGGCGACGCAGGGGGAGGCGGTGGACCTGCACCGGGCCTGGCTGCTGGCGGACGCGCGGCGGCGCGCGGGGGCCGCGGCGGTGCCGGCCCCGGAGCCCGTGCCCGTGCCCGTGCCGGAGCCCATGCCCGTGCCGGAGCCGGAGCCGGAGCCGGAGCCCGAGCCCGAGCCCGAGCCGACTGTGGTCGTGGCGCCGGAGCCCGTGCCGGAGCCGGTGGCCCGGAGGGCCTGGTACCGGCGGCGGGCAGCCGTGGTCGCCGCCGCGGGCGTGACGGCCGGGGCGGTGGCCGTGGCGCTGCTGGCGGCGACCGGCCCCGGGCCGGGCGCGCCGCACGCGGGCGGGAGTACGGGGACACGGACGGGGACGGGGACGGATGCGGGTACGAGTGCGCCGACGTCCGCGGGATCGGGGTCCGCCTCGGCACCGGCGGCGACGGGCGCATCGGAACCGACGCCACCGGCCGGATCGGCCGGATCGGCCGGGGCGACGGTCCCGGCTCCCGCCCAGCCCTCCGCGTCACCGCCCGCGACGGCCCCGGGCCGGGACCCGGTCGCGCCCCTCAAGGCGGCGGTGCGGTCACACGTGTGGACCGCGGGCTGCGATCACGCCTACCTGTCCGAGCGCGGTCCGGGATCCGTGCCCCCGCCGCCCGTGGAGGCGGACGCGCCCGCCTGGGCGTCGGCGCAGCGCGCCGTGCACGCCGGGACGCAGATCGTGGAGGTCACCCTGCACGGCACGGGCGGGGGCGCCGTGGTCCTTGAGGACCTGGAAGTACGGGTGGCCGCCCGCCGCAAGCCGCCGGCGTGGAACGTCTACCAGATGTCGCAGGGCTGCGGCGGCGGGCTCACCCC
Source organism: Streptomyces sp. NPDC001502 (assembly GCF_042894785.1). Classification (NCBI taxonomy): domain Bacteria; kingdom Bacillati; phylum Actinomycetota; class Actinomycetes; order Kitasatosporales; family Streptomycetaceae; genus Streptomyces; species Streptomyces sp. NPDC001502. The sequence continues at coordinate 57,726 of NZ_JBIAVW010000015.1, read as the reverse complement.
TGCCGCGTTCGCCGTCAATCTGGACGCGCCGCGCCCGCTGGCCCGGCCCGTCGCCGGGAACGACGGCGGCAGCACGCTGCCCGCCCCCGCCTTCCCCCTGCGTGTCTCGGCGGCCGAACCGGCCGTCCTGCGGGTGGAGGCGGCCACCACGGGATGCGACTGCGACTGGTCCCTCGACCTCCGGTGGACCGGCCCGTCCGGGTCGGGCACCCTGCGCATCGACGATGGCGGACGGCCGCTGCGCACGAGCGCCGCCGCCGGCCGGCCCGTATACGGGTACGCGCCGGAGCAGGGCCGCTGGGCCCGCTGATCCGCGGGTGCCGAACCGCAGGTCAGAGTGGGTTGTCAGTGGTCGCGCCTAGACTCGTCGGCACAGGAGCGCACCGACGGGCACCACCGGGGACCGAGGGGGAGGGGGACAGTGATGAGTACGCAGCCGCAGGCCACCGCGCTGCTGCGGCACGCCGCGGTCTTCCTGCCCGCAGCCGTCCCCCGCGAGGGGCGGGTCGCCTTCTGGGCGCCCGACGGGGAGCCCCTGCCCGAGGCGGGCACGCCGACGCCGCTCACCGTCGTACGCCCGCACGGCGACGGGGTCCGCAGCCGGACCGTGCCCGCGGTGACCTTCTCCGTCGCATCCGCCCTGCCCCTGCTCGCGCGGGCGCCCCACAGCCCCGCCGCGCATCCCGCCACCCGCGCCTGGGGCACCGCCGCCCGGCAGGCCCTCACCCTCGCCGCCCGTGGCCGGCTCCTCCCCGGGCTCACCCCCGAGGGCGTCGACGCCTGGCGGGCCGGGCCGCTCGACGCCGCCGACATCGACCACCTCCGCGCGGTCGCCGCCGCGCTGCCGTACGAGGGGTACGCGACGCCCCTGGCCGGGCGCCGCCCGCTCCAACTGCCCGAACCGGAGGCACTGGTCCGCGCGTTCCTCGACGCCGTCGCCGACGGCCTGCCCCGCACCCCGGCCGCGGCCGTGGCCGCCGGGCGGCCGTTCGCCGCACGCGAGCCGCAGCGGGTGCCCGGGATACAGGACTGGGCCGCGCAGGTCGCGGCCGGCTCCGACACCGGCGTCGGGATCTCGCTCCGGCTCGACCTGTCCTCGTTCCGGCTCTTCGACGAGGCCGAGGACGCCGACACCCGGCGCGCCGGAGCCGCCGTCGTCCAGGTGCACAGCCTCGCCGACCCGACCCTGGTCACCGACGCCGGGCAGCTGTGGGCGGGCACGGCGGCGACCGGGTTCGGCCCGCGCGCCCGGATCGACGCCGTGCTCGCGCTGCGCCGGGCCGCCCGGATCTGGCCGCCGCTCCTGCGCCTGCTGGACCAGCCCGTGCCCGATGCCCTGGCTCTGTCCGACCCGGAGCTGGAGGACCTGCTGGGGGTGGCCGCGAGCCGGCTGGCCGCCGCCGAGGTCCTGGTCCACTGGCCGCGCGAGCTGGCCCGCACGCTGTCGGCGACCGCCGTCGTACGGTCCACCGCGCCCGGTTCGGCGACCGACGGGACCGCCTTCTTCGACGCCGAGCACCTCTTCGCCTTCTCCTGGGAGCTGGCGCTGGGCGGCGACCGGCTCACCCCGGGGGAGATGGACGCGCTGGCCCAGGCGCACCGGCCCGTCGTCCGGCTGCGCGACCGGTGGGTGCGGGTCGATCCGGAGCTGGTGCGCAAGGCGCGCAAGCGGGAGCTGGGCGTGCTGGACCCGGTCGACGCGCTGGCCACCGTACTGTCGGGGACGGCCGAGGTCGACGGCGTGACGGTCGAGGCGGTGCCGGTGGGGGCCCTGGCGGCCCTGCGGGACCGGCTGACGCGGGAGCAGGCACCGCTGCCGCAGCCCGCCGCCCTCAAGGCCACCCTGCGCGACTACCAGGCGCGCGGCCTGGCCTGGCTGGACCTGATGACCTCCCTCGGCCTCGGCGGCTGTCTCGCCGACGACATGGGCCTCGGCAAGACCGTCACGCTGATCGCGCTGCACCTGCACCGGGACCGGCCGGAGCCCACCCTCGTGGTGTGTCCCGCGTCCCTCCTCGGCAACTGGCAGCGGGAGATCGAGAGGTTCGCCCCCGGCACGCCCGTGCGCCGCTTCCACGGCAACAGCCGCAGCACCGAGGACCTGACGTCCTGCGCGGGCGGGTTCGTCCTCACCACGTACGGGACGATGCGCGCCAGCGCCGCCCTGCTCGCCGAACAGAGCTGGGGCATGGTCGTCGCCGATGAGGCACAGCACGTCAAGAACCCGCATTCGGCGACCGCGAAGGCGCTGCGCACGGTGCCGGCGCCGGCCCGGGTGGCGCTGACCGGTACCCCGGTGGAGAACAACCTCTCCGAGCTGTGGGCACTGCTCGACTGGACCACGCCCGGGCTGCTGGGCCCGCTCACCGCCTTCCGGGCCCGCCACGCGCGCCCGGTGGAGCACCAGCAGGAGGAGGACGGCGGCAACGAGGCGGCGGTCGCCCGGCTGTCCGCGCTCGTGCGGCCGTTCCTGCTGCGCCGCAAGAAGTCCGACCCCGGCATCGCGCCCGAGCTGCCGCCGAAGACGGAGACCGATCATCCGGTCTCCCTCACCCGGGAGCAGGCCTCGCTCTACCAGGCGGCAGTGGACGAGGCGATGGCCGTGATCGAGTCGAGCGAGGGCATGGAACGGCGCGGCATGATCATGAAGCTGCTGGCCTCGCTCAAGCAGATCTGCAACCACCCCGCCCAGTACCTGAAGGAGGAGCAGCCCCGGATCCCGCACCGCTCGGGCAAACTCGCCCTGCTGGACGAGCTGCTGGACACGATCCTGGCCGAGGGCGGCTCGGTGCTGGTCTTCACCCAGTACGTGACGATGGCCCGCCTGATCGAACGGCACCTGCAGGCCCGCGGGATCAGCTCGCAGCTGCTGCACGGCGGGACGCCGGTGCCGCGCCGTGAGGAGCTCGTCGACCGTTTCCAGGCGGGCGAGGTCCCGGTGTTCCTGCTGTCCCTGAAGGCGGCGGGCACCGGGCTGAACCTCACCCGGGCCGGGCACGTCATCCACTTCGACCGCTGGTGGAACCCGGCCGTCGAGGAACAGGCCACCGACCGCGCCTACCGCATCGGCCAGACCCAGCCCGTACAGGTCCACCGGATCATCGCCGAGGGCACCGTCGAGGACCGGATCGCCGAGATGCTGGAGGCGAAGCGGGCCCTGGCGGACGCCGTCCTGGGCTCCGGCGAGTCGGCGCTGACCGAGCTGACCGACCGCGAGCTGGCCGACCTCGTCTCCCTGCGGAGGCCCGGATGATCACTGCGCGGGACGACCGCCGCCGCACCTTCGAGACCGTGCCCGCCGGGGCCGAGGCGGTGAGCTGGTGGGGCCGGGCCTGGGTGTCGGCGCTGGAGGAGGTCTCCCGCGACGCGGCCCGCCTGGCCCGGGGGCGTACGTACGCGGACGGGGGACACGTCAGCGCGGTCACCGTCACCCCCGGCCGGATCGTGGCGTACGTGCGGGGCAGCCGGCCCCGCCCGTACCGCACCGAGCTGACCCTGCCCGCCTTCGCGGACCCGGAGTGGGACGAACTGCTGGAGACGGTCGCGGCCGACCCGTCGGCGCTCGCCGCCCTGCTGGAACGGGAGGTTCCGCAGTCGCTCGCGGGCGCCGTCCTGCCCGGCGCGGGCGAGCTGGTCCCGCACTGCTCCTGCCCGGACTTCGGGCAGCCGCCGTGCAAGCACGCGGCGGCCCTCTGCTACCGCGCTGCCCGCCTCCTGGACGAGGACCCCTTCGTCCTGCTGCTCCTGCGCGGCCGGGGCGAGCGGGAGCTGCTCGACGAGCTGACCCGCCGCAACGCCGCCCACGCCGCGCGCGAACAGCCGGACACGGCACCCGACTTCCCCGGTGTTCCGGCCCGGGCGGCGCTCGCCCGCACCAGCCTGCCCCTGCTGCCCGCGCCGCTTCCCGTGCCCGCCGCCGCGGGCCTTCCGCCCGCCTACCCGGCCGACCCGGCGGCTCCGGACCCGCTGGCCCTCGACCAGCTCGCCTCCGACGCGGCCGCCCGCGCCCTGGCCCTCCTCACCACCGGCGAGGACCCGATCGCCGGGCTCACCGTGTGGCAGGACGCCGTCCGGCTGGCGTCCGCGCACCCCACGGCGGGGCTGACGGGCGCGGCCCGCACCCTGTACCGGGACCTGGCCCGTGCCACCGGCCGCACCACCACCGATCTCGCCCGGGCCGCCGCGGCCTGGCGCCAGGGCGGGCGCCCGGCCCTCGACGCCCTCGAAGAGCCCTGGGACCCGCCCGCGGGCCCCTTCGACCGGGCCCGCCCGGCCCTGCTCGCCGCCGGCCAGGGCTCCTTCCGCCCCGACCGCAACCGCCTGACGATCCGTACCCGCCAGCTCCGCCTCGGCCGAGAGGGCCTCTGGTACGCCTACGAGGACCGCCACGGCGACCAGGACTGGTGGCCGACCGGCCGCCCCTCCCCGGACCCGGTCAGCGCTCTGCTGGGCTGATGCCCTCCGCCCAGCGCGTCAGGGTGGTGAAGTCGCGGTCGCGGAGGCCGCGGCGTGGGTGGATGCGCAGCAGGAGGGCCGGGGCCGGATGGTGTTCGGCGACCCAGGCGCGGTCGCGCGGGGTGATCATGTCGTCGACCCAGGCGAAGGGCCGGCCGGCTGCCCAGTCGCGGAGGTGGCGGGTCTTCCAGGAGAGGCCGTCGGGGTCATCGGCGAAGAGTTCGGGCCACTCGACGACCGTGAGGTCGCCCGGCAGCCCGATGTGCGGGGAGATCATCGTGTTGGCCTGGTGCGTCCAGGCGGTGGCCCAGGTGAGCTCGAAGGGCAGGGCCAGCAGCCGGGCGCCGTGGGAGGGGTGGAGGCGGACCCGGGCGCCGCGCCTGGCCTTGCGGGACTCCGGGTCGCGGTAGGAGAGCCAGACGTCGGGCCACATCCGGTGGCTCCGGTATCCACGCAAACCGGCCAGGGGGGAGCGGAACGGGTTGAGGGGGCCGTCCACGTCGAGGAGGAGCAGCGGGCGATCGGTCATGAAGTACCCACTACCCAGTACACGATTGAGTGAAATGCCTACCGCCGCTATAACCCGAATGGGGTCAGAGCGTTGTTTCCGGTGCGGGGACATTACCCGCGAACTTCTCCGGAAGGCAGGGAAACTGATGCGTCACAGTCGTCGGAATGGCGTGATCGCGGCGGTGGTTGCGGGAGGCGGACTGGCGGTCGCGGGTGTGGGCGGATTCGCCTACGCCGACGCGGACGCGGGTGGCCGGGCCGAGCGCTCGCCGGGGCTGCTGTCCGGAAACCTCGTCCAACTGCCGGTGCACATCCCGGTGAACGCGTGCGGGAACACCGTGAGCGTAGTCGGCGTGCTCAACTCGGCCGCCGGGAACCGCTGTAGCAACGAGACACCGAGCGGTGGCGGCGGGAATTCGGGTACGCGCGCCGCGGATTCCGCGAAACCAGGAGGCGGGAGCGGCGGAGGGGCCGTCGCGGAGGGACGCGGAAAGGATTCTCCGGGAGTGCTGTCCGGCAACGGGCTCCAGCTGCCGGTCGACCTCCCCGTGAACATCAGCGGCAACGCGGTGAGCGTGGTCGGCGTCGGGAACTCCTCCCACGGCAACACGTCCGTCAACGGCGAGGAACCCACGGGCGGCAAGCCCGTCCAGCCGCCGGTCGTCGAACAGCCGGTGACCCCGCCCGTGGCCGCGCCCGCGCCCGCGCCCCCGGCCCCGCGCCCGGCACCGCCCGCCCCGCCGCGGCACAGCGAGGCGCTCGCCCACACCGGGTCGGACGGCGTCGGCTACCTGCTGCCCGGCGGCGGCGCGCTCCTCCTCGGCGGGGTGCTCCTCTACCGCCGCTTCCGCCTCAACTGAGCGGGCTCAGGCCGAAAGATCCGGAGCGGGCGTGGACGCCTGCCCCGGAGGCGGCGTACGCCACCCGTCCAGGATGGCGTCGATCCGCGGGGCCAGCCGGGCGCGGGCCGCGAAGCGGGGGACACCCGCCATCAGCAGGGCGTCGTACTCGGTGTCGGTATGCCGCACCGCCGCCCGGACCGCGACGGAGACCGCCAGTTCGTCGAGGGCCCGGCCGGCCGCGGTACGGCCCACCCGGCCGCTGCCACGCACCGAGGCGTGCGTGGCGATCGCCACGGCCCGGTCGGCCGGACACCCGGGGAACAGCCGCACGATCTCGGCGGCGAAGGCCGCCGTGAACCGGGTGTCCTCGGCCGTACGCCGCCGCCGGTCGCGCTCCCGGCGGCGCGCCCGCGCCTCGGAGTCCGCGAGGCAGGCGCGCTCCGCGCGCGCCAGCGCGGCCTCCTCGACGAGGAGGCCCAGGCGCTCGTAGCGGTGCCGGCGCCTGTTGAAGCGGACGACGACGGCGCAGAGCGAACTGGCCTCGCGGGAGCGGCGGGTGAGCGCCGTGTCCCCCCGAGGGAGATAGACGAGATGGCCGAGATCCGTACAGTCCAGGCAGCGGGGCACGCCGGACTCGCGGACGAGATGCCGGAGCGGGCCCTGCCGGCAGTCGGCGCAGTGGATCTGCTTCAGCGACTCAAAAACCACCAGGCTCATGGACATGTGATACCGCTGTATGACCCTCATATCACCTGGTGAAGAAGGCATGCTGATGTTTCGTCGACTGTTCCTGGATGACCCGCGGGCCTTTTACCGTGGAGCGGTGGACCGCAGGGGGTCCGTCGAGGAGGGGCACATGGGTGGGCTGCGGACGATGACGGCACGGCCGGGCGGAGCATGCGTCGCCACGGCCCCGACTGGCCGGGAGATAGTCATACCGCCGGGCGGTTGCACGGGATGGCACTTCCACCGGGTCAGACTCGACGCGGTGGTCCTGGCAGGCACCCTGACCCGGGTCCTGCACGACCGCACCATCGAGGTGCACACGACCGGGACCACCTTCGTGGAGCCCGCGGGCATAGGGCACATCCACCTGGGCCACAACCTCGGCACCGAGCCGGTCGTGCTCTACGTGACCCCCGCGCTCCCCGCGGGAACCCCCTTCGCGATACCCGCGCCGGCCCCGGCCGGCGCCACGCAGGCGGCCTGCCGCTCACACAAGCCGTCGTATCTCTCCGCGGACCCGGTAGAAGCCTCCTGAGGCGGCGTGCAGCCCCTCGACCACGTACCGGGCGCCGGGCTCCCGTATCCCGCGCGGGAACTGGACGTTCCACGAGGGCTCGAAGCCGTCCGACACCACCTGCACCCGCATCCGGCCGCCCTGCTGGACGCACTCCACCACCACACCGCCGGCCGGCGCCGTGGCCACCGAGACCGTCGCCACCGCCGAGGCCGACGCGGCCGGTGTGAACACCGGGAGCGCAGCCGCCGACTTCACGTCCATGGGCGCGGGCACCGAGCCCTGCTGGGCAGCCGCGATCGCAAGCTCGGTCGCGTCCACGCAGACCAGCGACCCGTCCGTGGTGACGAGGTACAGCCGCTCGTCCAGGTACTGCATGGACAGGGCCGACCCGCCGCCCGTCCCCAGCTTCCACAGTCGCCGGCCGTCGGCGTCGAAGCAGTAGACCGAGGAGGAGGAGTCGCCGGCGAAGACGTGCCGCCCGTCGGGCGAGGTCGCGCACGAGTACACCGCGGCGTCGCACGCGTAGGAGGCCTCCACCGCCCCCGTCGCCTTCGAGAGCCGCTGCACGGTGTTGCGGACCGTGCCCGCGTACACCGCGTGGTCCTCCTGCCAGCCGAACAGCACCCCGCCGGGGGTCTTGGTGTGCCACAACTGCCCGCTGCCGTCGGCCGCGTACGCCGTCACACCGCCGCTGTGCCCGTGGAAGACCGCCCGCTCGTCCGCCCGGACCATCCAGGCGCCCGTCCCGCCGGACTTCCGCGACCACTGGTGCTCGTCCTCGTGGTCGATGACGGTCAGGCCGCCGTTCGCGTCGGAGACGTTCAGCACGCCCTCGTGGATGTCGAGCCAGTAGATGTCCACGTCCGCCGCGATCGCGTAGGCCCCGAACGGCACCTTCGACGACAGGTCGTACACCGTGCCGTCGTCACAGCCCGCGTATATCCAGAACTCGTCCGCGACCAGGCACTTCACCCCGTCCGGCAGCGAATACCGGGCGAGCACCTCGCCGCCGTGGCTCAGCGTGTACACATCGCCCGCCTGGTTGCCGACCCAGCACCGGTCCTCGTCCACGTGAATGCCGAAGGCCGAGGAACCGGTCCGGAAGCGCCACAGCACCGGAGCCACCGCGCGCGCCGTCGAGGGCGCCGAGGTCACCTGGCGGCGGGTCACCGACCGGGCGGCGCGCTGCCCCTGCACGGCCGGGGCGTACCCCTTGCGCACCTTCTCCCCGATCTTCTTCGCGGCGGCCGCGCGGGCCTTCTCGGCGCTCGGGAAGGCGGAGGTCTGCAGCTGGCCGTCCGCGCCGATGCGCCCGTACCGCACCGACACGGCCGTGCCGTCGACGGTCACCTCGTAGAACTTGTGCGCCGCGCCGTCGTCCTGCGACAGCTCCAGATACGTCGTCTCCCGAGCCATGACAAACCTCTCCCCAAAGGCAGCGCCGCCGGCTCCCTTTCGGCCGGTGATCCCTCGTGAAAAACGCTAAGGCCCACCACTGACAATGGGCTCGTGCAGTGGGAAGCGATCACATGGCAGCGGATGGCCGAGCGGCTCGCCGGTCACCTCGACGACCCCGGCCATGCCCCCGGGCCGGGCAGTTGGCAGCGGGTGGGCATCGACGGCGCCCCCGCCGCCGGGACCGGCGTGCTCGCCGGTGAACTCGCCGAAGCGCTGCGGCTGCGCGGCCGCCCGTGCCTGGTGGTGCCGGCCGACGGATTCCTGCGGCCGGCCTCCCTCCGCTTCGAGTTCGGCCGGCAGGACGTGGACTCCTACCTCGGCGGCTGGTACGACACGGCCGCGCTCTGGCGGGAGGTCTTCGGCCCGACCGACCCCGGCGGAAGCGGGCGGGTGCTGCCTGACCTCTGGGACCCGGTGACCGACCGGGCGACCCGCAGTCCGTACGCCGAACTCCCGCCCGGCGGCGTGCTGCTCGTGCACGGCCCACTGCTGCTGGGCCACTGGTTCCCCTTCGACCTGAGCGTCCACATCCGGCTCTCCGCCGGCGCGCTCGCCCGCCGCACCGAGGAGTCCGCGCGCTGGACACTGCCCGCCTTCGCGCGCTACGAGGCCGACACCGACCCGGCGTCGGCCGCCGACGCGGTGGTCCGGGCCGACGACCCCCGCCACCCCGCCTGGACCGGCATCCGGAGCCGCTGACGGGCCGGGCAGGGCAGCCCCCGGTCAGGGGCCGCCTCCGGGCAGGGCCGCCCCCGGTCACGGCCGCCCCCGGGCAGAGCCGCCCCCGGTCAGGGGCCGCCTCCGGCCTGACCGGCAAGAACACCCCCCTACGGCCGGCCGCCCGGCCGGGTCACCGCCAGGGCCGCGGCCCGGCACCCGGCGCGGGCGGCCTCGGCCGGGTCCGCGCCCTCCAGCCGGGCCGCGAGGAAGCCCCCGGTGAAGGCGTCCCCGGCGCCCGTGGAGTCCACCGCCTCGACCGGCTCCGCCTCGACCTCGGCGGTGATCCGGCCGCGTTCGGCGATCAGCGCCCCGGCCGCGCCGCGGGTCACCACCACCAGCGGCACCCGCAGGCTGAGCTCCGCCGCCGCCCGGGCCACCCCCGCCGGCTCCGGCAGCCCGGCCAGCAGCCGGGCCTCGTCCTCGTTCGGCAGCAGCACGTCCGCCCCCGCCACGGCGTCCAGGAAGCGCTGCGGCCCGAGGCCGGCCAGGAATCCCGCCGAGGCGGGGTCCACGCTCACCTGCACCCCCCGGGTCCGGGCCGCCCGCAGCGCGACCACGGCCAGCTCCCGGCTGCTGTCGGCGAAGAACAGATAACCGGACAGGTGCAGATGGGCCGCCCCGTCCAGCAGGGAGGGGTTCCAGTCGGCGGGGCACAGCCGCAGCGAGGCCCCGCTGTCGGTCAGGAACGTCCGCTCCGCGTCCTTGCCGACCAGCGCGACCACCGTCCCGGTCGGCTCCTGCGTGTCGATCACCAGCCGCGGCCGCACCCCCGCGTCCACCAGAGCCCGCTCGTGCCAGCGCGCCGACTCGGCGCCCACCCGCGCCAGGAGCCGTACCTCCGCGGTCCCCGTACGGGCCGCCCAGCAAGCCGCGTTGGCCCCGGCCCCGCCCGGCAGGGTCCGGATGCGGGCCGCCGTGTCGGTGGCCGGAGCCAGCGGCTCCGGATGTATGGCCACCACGTCCGTCACCACGTCACCGACGACGAGCAGCGCCCCCGGCCCGGTCATGCCCGCGCCGCCCAGGCCCCCGCGATCCGGGCGCCGAGCCGTACGTTGCCTCGTACCGCAGCCAGGTTCGCCTCCAGCGAGGCCCCGTCCGTCGCCCGCGCCAGGAACCCCAGCAGGAACGGCGTCACCGCCTGCCCCGTGATCCCGCGCTCGCGGCACTCGGCGAGCGCCTGCGCCAGTACCCGGTCGTGCAGCTCGGGATCGAGCTGCTCCTCCCGCGCCACCGGATTGGCCACCAGCAGCGCCGAGTCCGCACCGCCCAGCGCGTCCTGCGCCGCCATCACCGCGGCGACCTCCTCGGGACCGTGCACGGTCCAGTCCACCGGCTCGCCCGAGTCGGCCAGGTAGAACCCGGGGAAGCGGTCCGTCCCGTAGCCGAGCACCCCCACCCCCAGCGTCTCCAGCCGCTGCAGCGTGCCCGGTACGTCCAGGATCGACTTCACCCCCGCGCACACCACGGTGATCCGCGTCCGCGCCAGCAGCGACAGGTCCGCCGACTCGTCCTGCGTCTGCGCCCACTCCCGGTGCACGCCGCCCAGCCCGCCCGTGGCGAAGACCCGCAGGCCCGCCCGGGCGGCGAGGAAGGCCGTCGCGGACACCGTCGTCGCGCCGGTCGCCCCCGTCGCCAGCGCGGGCGCCAGATCCCGGTGGCCGAGCTTGCGCACGCCCTCGCCGCCCGCGATCCGCTCCAGCTGCGCCTTGTCCAGGCCCGCGTACGCCACCCCGTCCATGACCGCGATCGTCGCCGGAACCGCGCCCTCCGCGCGGACCAGGGCCTCCAGTTCGAGGCCCACCGCCAAGTTGCGGGGGCGGGGCAGACCGTGCGCGATGATCGTCGACTCCAGGGCCACCACGGGCTTTCCCCGGGCGAGTGCCTCGCGTACCTCTGCCGACAGGACCGGGATCTCAGATGCTCTGTGCTGTGACATGTCCCCATCCATGGCACGGGATTGACGCCCCCAAACACCCTCCCGCCACACCCGTCCCAACCTGTCCGAGTAGCGTTCCCCCATGGACACGCGCGGCTTCTACGACGAGCTGGCCGACCGTTACGACCTCATCTACGCGGACTGGGACGCGTCCGTGACCCGGCAGGGCCGGGCCCTCGACGCCCTGCTCACCGCCGCGCTGGGCCCGGGGCCGCACACGGTGCTCGACAACGCCTGCGGCATCGGAACCCAGGCGCTGGGCCTCGCGGCACTGGGCCACCGGGTCACCGGGACCGACCTGAGCCCCGCCTCCGTGGCCCGCGCAGCCCGCGAGGCCGCACAGCGCTCGCTCGCCCTGCCCGTCGCCGTCGCCGACATGCGGGATCTGCCCTTCGCGGACGCCTCCTTCGACGCCGTGGTCTGCGCCGACAACGCGCTGCCGCACCTGCTGACCGCCGAGGACGTCGGCGCCGCGCTGGCCGAAACCCGGCGGGTGCTGCGCCCCGGCGGACTGCTGCTGCTCTCCACCCGCCCGTACGGCGAACTGCTCCGGACCCGCCCGCAGAGCGAGGCCCCGCGCGTCCGCACCGGCCCCGACGGGCGGACCATCACCTTCCAGCTGTGGCACTGGCACGCCGACGGGGAGCGGTACGACGTGGACCTGTTCCAGCTGCTGCCGACCGGTGCCACCTGGACCACACGGACGTCGACGGCCACGTACTGGGCACTGCCGCAGGAGCGGACCGCCGGGTTCGCCAGGGACGCCGGCCTGCGCGAGACGGTCTGGCACGCGCCGGCGGACACCGGGTTCCTCCAGCCGGTGCTCACCGCCCGGAGCCCCGGTCCGACTGGACAGGGTGACTCGTAGGCCGGGCCCTTCCTGGACGCTGTGGTCACCGCGCCGCGGGGCGGGCCGCACTAGGCTGGCGGGCCATGAGCACCAGTGATCACCCCGCCGCCCCCGCCTCCTTCTCCGTCTCCGTCGCGGACGTAGAACTGGAGGCGGACGACCTCGACCCCGGGCAGATCGTCTCCGGCGAGCCCGTCGTGACGGGCAAGGTCCTGTGGGAGTCGGCGGACGGCAAGCAGGTGCGCGGGATCTGGCAGATCACCCCCGGCGTGGTCACCGACGTCGAGGCGAACGAGCTCTTCGTGGTGGTCAGCGGCCGCGCCACCGTCGAGGTCGAGGGCGGCGAGACCCTGGAGGTCGGCCCCGGCTCCGCCTGCGTGCTCCGGGAGGGCGACCGCACCACCTGGACCGTGCACGAGACGCTGCGCAAGGCCTACCACATCAGCTACTGACACCCTTCGCGGCCGTGGGTACGGGTACGGGGTGGCGGCGCGCCGTGAACAGCGCGAGCGCCGCCATCGGCAGCAGCAGCGCGGCGCCGACGGCGTTCAGCCAGCCGTAGCCCACCCCGGACATGATCAGCCCGGCGGCCGCTCCGCCCACGCCGGCGGCCGCGTTCATGGTGAGGTCGCTCAGCCCCTGTACGGCGGCCCGCGCGGGCTGCGGCACCGAGTCCGTCAGCAGGGCCGAGCCGGACACCATCCCGGCGGACCAGCCGAGTCCGAGCAGGAAGAGGCCGAGCGCGCTCCGGCCGTGGCTGGGCCCGGCCGTTCCGGCGAGCAGCGCGGCGAGGGACAGGAGCCCGGCGGCCAGGCCGATCACGGAGAGCCGGCCGAGCCGGTCCGCGAGCCAGCCCATCACGGGGGAGAAGGCGAACATGCCCGCGATGTGACCGCTGATCACCAGCCCGATGAGCTCCAGGCCGGCGCCGTGGTGGCCCAGGTCCATCGGGGTCATCACCATGATCGAGACCATGGTGGTGTGCGACACGGCGACGGTGAGCAGGGCGAGCCGGGCCCGCGGCGAGGCCTTCACGGCGGCGAAGCCGGCCCGCAGCGAGCGCCCTTCGCGGGTCTGCTCCTCGGGCGCGGCGAGCGCCCGGGCCGTCAGCAGCGGGTCGGGTCGCAGGAACACGGCGATCAGTGTGCCGGTGAGCAGGAAGACGGCGGCGGCCCATACGAACGGGCCGGCCGTCTCGGGTATCGCGGTGCCGGCGAAGCTGCGGCTGGCCGGTGCGGACAGGTTGGGCCCGAGGACCGCGCCTACGGTCGACGCCCAGACCACGACCGAGATGGCCCGGGCACGGTGGTCCGGGGCCGCGAGGTCCGCGGCGGCGAACCGGGCCTGCAGGTTGGCGGAGGAGGCGGCGCCGAAGGCGGCCATGCCGAGCAGCAGCAGCGGGAAGCTCTTGATCGTGGCGGCGAGGACGACCAGGCCCGCTCCGGCGGCGCCGATCCCGTAGGCCAGGACCAGTCCGGGGCGACGGCCGCGCGCGTTCATCAGCGCGGCGAGCGGCAGCGAGACGAGGGCGGTGCCGATCACCGCGGCGGTGGAGGCGACGCCGGACAGCGCCTCGGTGCCGCTGACCTCGGTGGCGAGTACGGGGGCCAGGGCGATGCTGATCGGCACGCCGAGGCCGCCGAGGGCCTGCCCGGCCATGAGGACCCGGGAGGTGCGGCGCTGCAGCCGGGCCAGCTCGGGCGGGCCGAGGGGCCGCACGGGCCGGGCGGTACCGGGCGAGGCGGTCACGGCGTACACCGGCTTCGCGGGTGCGTGACACGGGGCGCGGAGGACGCGGGGAGGCCGGGAGCGGCGGCAGGAGTAGTCACCGCCGCAGTGTGCCAGCCCTTACCGCCCGGCGGAACCGTGCCGGAGCCCGGCCGGTCCGCGGCCGGTCCGCAGCCCGGTTCGCAGCCCGGTCGCAGTCCGGTCGCAGTCCGGTCCGCGGGACGGGTCCGCAGGTCAGGGCCCCGTTCAGAACAGCGGCTGCGGAAGCACTCCCTCCAGCGCGAGCAGCTGCCGCTTGGTCTCCACCCCGCCGCCGAATCCGCCGATGCCGCCGTCGTTCTCCACGACCCGGTGGCATGCCACCACCAGCGGCAGCGGGTTCGAGCCCATGGCGTTGCCCACGGCCTGGGCGGCGCCGGGCTGTCCGGCGCGGGCTGCCAGCTCCCCGTAGCCGACGACCGATCCGTAGGGCACGGAGCGGTCCAGCTCCTGGAGCACCTGGCGGTTGAAGCCGGAGCTCAGGCGCCAGTCCAGCGGCAGCTCGAAGCGGCGCAGCGACCCCCCGAAGTACGCGGTGAGCTGGCGTATCGGCTCGGCCAGCAGCGCTTCCTCGCCCGGCGCGGGGCGCCGGGCGTCGGCGCCGAGCCGGGAGACGAGCGGGCCGATCATCCTGTCGACCCGGTCCGGCTCGGCATGGAACTCGACCCGGACCAGACCTTCCGGGGTCGCGGCCAGGAGCAGGGGCCCGCCGAGGACGCCGTCGCCGGCGACGACGGTCCATTCGAGGTGCGGCCCGCGGGGCCGCTCGGTGCTGTCCACTCGTCCACGGTACGACCATCCGCCGACACAGCGGTCACGGTTGTGGATCTCGGCCACATCGCCCGCCTGCCCGCCCGCCCTGACGCAGGCGCGGATCAGAACCCGCCGACCGCGTCCTGGACCACGTCCGGGGCGTTGGTGATGATCCCGTCCACTCCCATGGCCTGCACCTTCCGGGCGGTGGCCGCGTCGTCCACGATCCAGGTGTCCACCTCCATGGCCTTGCCGTGGGCGCCGCGCAGGCCGTGCACGGCGGAGACCCAGTCGGCCGAGATCGTCGTGTGCCACGGGTTGATGCGGTCGGTGAACTCCGCGTAGCGCGGCAGGTCCGCCACGGTGGGGGTGCCCAGGAAGGCCGTCACCAGGTCCGGGCGCAGCCCGTGCACGATGCGCACGGAGTCGGCGCTGAAGCTCTGCACCACCAGGCGCTGTGCGACGTGGCGCGTGTCGAGCCAGCCGGCCTCGTCCAGCACCTTCAGGGTCTGCTCCTCGATCCCGGGGTAGAGCTCCGGCTTCTTGATCTCCAGCAGCAGGCGCTGCCGGTTGCGCTGTACCCGGTCGAGGTACTGCCGCAGGGTCGGCACGGAGGCGCCCGCGTACTCGGCGCCGAACCAGCTGCCCGCGTCCAGCTGCGCGATCTCGGCCGCCGTGAAGTCCTGGACCTTCCAGGGCGCGCGGTTCGGGAACCGCTGCTCGACGTCGGTGGTCCGGGCCAGGGTGTCGTCGTGGATCACCACCAGCACGCCGTCCCTGGTGCGCTGCACGTCGTTCTCGACCCAGTCGAAGCCCATCTGCATCGCCAGGTCGATCGCGTCGAGGGTGTTCTCCGGGGCGTAGGCGGAGGCCCCTCGGTGGGCGTACACGACAGGGCCCCCCAGCGCGGCCCGGCCGGTGCCGGTGCCGGTGCCGGTGCCCGTGCCGGTGGCGGATCCGGGACCGGTGGCGGCGTACGAGGCCGTCCCGCCCAGCAGGGTGAGAGTGAAGCCCAGGAATGCGGCGGCGGCCGCGGCGGCGGGTCGGACGTACATGTGCGTTCTCCTCGGGTCGTGAGCCCTGTTCCTGCGTCAGACGGGTGCGGAGCGGCAGACGTTGTGGCGATGCACTTCACCGCGATCATGGGGTTGAAGATCACTGAGCCGCCACCGAACTACGACAAACGGACCAGAACGAATGACGGCGGCCCGGGCGGCCGGGAGCGTCCGGAGCGCGCCGCCGGCCCGCGGGGGCGCGTGAGTGTCAGTGGGGGGTCGTACGGTTGACCCATGCGGCCCGTATCGAAGATCGAACGCACGGTGGCGCCTTTCGAGGTCGTCAGCCCCTACCAGCCCAGCGGCGACCAGCCGGCGGCCATCGCCGAGCTGGAGAAGCGCATCCGTGCAGGTGAGAAGGATGTCGTCCTGCTGGGTGCGACCGGCACCGGCAAGTCGGCGACGACCGCCTGGATGATCGAGAAGCTCCAGCGCCCCACCCTGGTCATGGCGCCGAACAAGACGCTCGCCGCCCAGCTGGCGAACGAGTTCCGCGAGCTCCTGCCGAACAACGCCGTCGAGTACTTCGTCTCGTACTACGACTACTACCAGCCCGAGGCCTACGTACCGCAGTCGGACACGTACATCGAGAAGGACTCCTCGATCAACGAGGAGGTGGAGCGGCTGCGCCACTCCGCCACCAACTCGCTGCTGACCCGGCGCGACGTGATCGTCGTCGCCTCCGTGTCCTGCATCTACGGCCTCGGTACCCCGCAGGAGTACGTCGACCGGATGGTCTCCCTCAAGGTGGGCGAGGAGACGGACCGGGACCAGCTGCTGCGCCGCTTCGTGGACATCCAGTACACGCGCAACGACGTCGCCTTCACCCGCGGCACCTTCCGGGTGCGCGGGGACACGATCGAGATCTTCCCGGTCTACGAGGAACTGGCCGTCCGCATCGAAATGTTCGGCGACGAGATCGAGGCCCTCTCCACCCTGCACCCGCTGACCGGCGAGGTCATCAGCGAGGACCGCGAGCTGTACGTCTTCCCCGCCAGCCACTACGTCGCCGGCCCCGAGCGCATGGAGAAGGCGGTCCGCGGCATCGAGGCGGAGCTGGCCGAGCGCCTCGCCGAGCTGGAGAAGCAGGGCAAGATGCTGGAGGCGCAGCGGCTGCGCATGCGCACCACGTACGACCTGGAGATGATGCGCCAGATCGGGTCCTGCTCCGGCATCGAGAACTACTCGCTGCACATGGACGACCGCGAGCGCGGCTCCGCGCCCAACACCCTCATCGACTACTTCCCGGAGGACTTCCTCCTGGTCATCGACGAGTCGCACGTCACCGTGCCGCAGATCGGCGCCATGTACGAGGGCGACGCCTCCCGCAAGCGCACCCTGGTCGACCACGGGTTCCGGCTGCCGTCCGCCCTGGACAACCGGCCGCTGAAGTGGGAGGAGTTCCAGGAGCGCATCGGCCAGACCGTCTACCTGTCGGCGACCCCCGGAAAGTACGAGCTCTCCCGCGGCGACGGCTTCGTCGAACAGATCATCCGCCCCACCGGCCTCATCGACCCCGAGGTCGTGGTCAAGCCCACCGAGGGGCAGATCGACGACCTGGTCCACGAGATCCGGCAGCGGGTCGAGAAGGACGAGCGGATCCTCGTCACCACCCTCACCAAGAAGATGGCCGAGGACCTCACGGACTACTTCCTGGAGCTCGGCATCCAGGTGCGGTACCTGCACAGCGACGTGGACACCCTGCGCCGCATCGAGCTGCTGCGCGAGCTGCGGGCCGGTGAGTACGACGTCCTGGTCGGCATCAACCTGCTCCGCGAGGGCCTCGACCTGCCCGAGGTGTCCCTGGTGGCGATCCTCGACGCCGACAAGGAGGGCTTCCTGCGCTCCGGGACCTCCCTGATCCAGACCATCGGCCGCGCCGCGCGCAACGTGTCCGGCCAGGTCCACATGTACGCGGACAAGATGACCCCGGCGATGGAGAAGGCCATCGACGAGACCAACCGGCGCCGCGAGAAGCAGATCGCCTACAACACGGCGAACGGGATCGACCCGCAGCCGCTGCGCAAGAAGATCAACGACATCGTCGCCACCATCGCCCGCGAGGAACTGGACACCGAGGAGCTCCTCGGCACCGGATACCGGCAGGCGAAGGACGGCAAGGGCGCCAAGGCCCCGGTCCCGGCGCTCGGCGGCCGGGCAGCCGTGGGCAAGACCGGCGGAAAGGGCGCGAAGGGTGCGAAGGGGGCGGTGGGTGCCGAGGTGCTCACCGACCGGCCCGCAGCCGAACTGGCCGCGCTCATCGAGCAGATGACCGAGCGCATGCGCGGAGCGGCCGCCGAGCTCCAGTTCGAGGTCGCGGCCCGGATCCGGGACGAGGTGGGCGAGCTGAAGAAGGAGTTGCGGCAGATGAAGGAAGCGGGCCTCGCCTGACCGGGAGCCGGTCAGTAGGGTTGGGTCTCAGCCGCAGGTACATGCTGCACGCCCCGTCATGGGGCGGGCCAGGGAGAGGGGACAGTACGTGACGGTCAACATGACCAAGGGTCAGGCCATCAGTCTGCAGAAGGCGGACGGAGGCACGCTGACCGCGGTCCGTATGGGCCTCGGCTGGCAGGCGGCGAAGCGCCGCGGACTGTTCGGCTCGCGGACCCGGGAGATCGACCTCGACGCCTCGGCGGTGCTCTTCGCCGACAAGCAGCCCGTCGACGTGGTCTTCTTCCGGCACCTGCAGAGCGACGACGGCTCGGTGCGCCACACCGGTGACAACCTCGTCGGTGGCGTCGGCCAGGGCGGGGACGACGAGGCGATCCTCGTCGACCTCCAGCGCGTGCCGGTGCACATCGACCAGATCGTCTTCACGGTGAACTCCTTCACCGGCCAGACGTTCCAGGAAGTGCAGAACGCGTTCTGCCGCATCGTCGACGAGACCAACGGCCAGGAGCTGGCCCGCTACACCCTCGACGGCGGCGGTCAGTACACCGCGCAGATCATGGCCAAGGTGTCCCGCGCGGGCGCCGGCTGGCAGATGACGGCCCTCGGGAACCCGGCCAACGGCCGCACCTTCCAGGACCTCATGCCGGCGATCCTGCCGCACCTGTAGCAGTACCGGACAAGAGAAGAAGGCACGGGGGAGGGGCTGCACGATGACGGCCGAACTGGTCCGGGGGCAGAACCACCCCGTGTCCCAGAGCCGGGTGGAGATCAGGGTTTCGGCGGGCACGCCCGTGCTCACCCTGGCCTCGCTCGCCGACGAACAGGGCCGGTTCGCCGGCAACGGGATCCTCGCCCACCCGGGCGCCAGGTCCCTCCCCGGCATCGAGTCGCCAGGCGAGCTCGCCGAGCGGCACACCTTCACCGTCGACCTCGACGAGGTCGCGGCGGACGTCCACCGGCTCGGTGTGCTGCTCGTCCTCCCGCCCGGCGGCCCGGTCCGCTTCGGTGCGGTACCGGCCTCCTACGTGGCCGTGGCCGACCCGGGAGGCGCCGAGCTCGCCGGTTACACCCTGACGGGGCTCGACGCCGAGACGGCCGTCGTCGCCCTGGAGCTGTACCGGCGCCAGGGCACCTGGAAGGTCCGCGCCGTGGGCCAGGGCTACGCCGACGGCCTCGGCGCCCTGCTCGCCGACGGCGGGCTGCCCGCACCTGCCGCCGCAAAGCTGGCCGCCGCCGCGCTCGGCACGACCTCCCGTACCGCGGGGGCCGACGCCACCCTCGCGACCATGCCGACCCTCGTCGGCGACCTGCGCGCCCCGCAGACCCCGCAGGCCCCCGCGCCCGCCCCCGAACCGCCGGACCCGGTCCCCGTCTCCGGGCACCCGTACACCGGTACGCCCGGCCCCGCGCCCGGTGGCGACAGTGCGGGCTCCCCGCCCACCATCAGCTACGCCCACCCGCGGCGCCGCCGCACCAGCACCGAGCCCCCCGAGCCCGCGCCGAGGGCCGCCGCGCCGCAGGAACCCGGACAGCACCCGCGGCCCGTCGCCGGGGACGCCAGCGGCTGGTCCATGGAGGAGCGGCTCTACAACCAGGTCTGGGGGATGTTCGAGGACCTGGCCCGCACGGTCGCCGCCTACCGCAGTGCCGTCGAGTTCGCCGACTCCCGCATGGACCGCGAGCTCGACGAGGCCCTGTCCGACCCGCGCCACCGCCTCGGCGGCTCCGGGAACGCCGCCCGCGACACCGCGCGGGCCCGCCGCGAGGAACTCGTCGCCCAGGCCCAGGCCGTCCTCGACCGGGACCTGGCCCAGCTGATCGCCGAGTCGGAGGTGGTCGAGCCCGCGCTGCCGGCCGCGTACGCCCGCTGGGACAACCCCGTCTGGCACGGTCACCGCACGCCCGAGGAGAACCCGCTGGCCCTGCGCCTGGGGGACCTGCACCTGCCCGAGCGGCCCGACCTGCGCATCCCCATGCTGAGCCGGGTCCCGCTGGAGCGCGGACTCTGGATCGACAACGGCCGCACCGGCTCCGAGGCCGCGATGACCATGGACACCGACCGGCTGCGCCGCGCCGCCATGGACATGGCCGTCGCCCTGGCGGTCCGGCTGCTCGCCGCCCACCCCGCCGACCGGTTCTCCGTGCACGTCATCGACGCGGCCGGGGCCGGATCCGCCTCCCTGGCGCCGCTCGTACGCGCCGGGGTGCTGGCCGGCCCGCCCGCCGCCGGGGCCACCGGGGTCACCCAGACCCTGGCACGGCTGACCCGGCGGGTGGACCTCGTACAGATGGCGCTGCGGGCCGGTGCCCCCGAGGACCTGCCGCCGGACGTGGACACGGCCGACCAGCTGCTGATCGTGCACGACTTCCCGCACGGCTTCGACGACCGCGCCGTCACCCAGGTGCGCTATCTCGCCGACGAGGGCGCGGCGGTCGGCGTACACCTGCTGATGGTCGCCGACCGCGACGAGGCCTCGGCCTACGGGCCGCTGCTCGACCCGCTGTGGCGCTCCCTGATGCGGCTCTCGCCGGTGCCCGACAACCACCTCGCGGACCCCTGGGTCCATCACGCCTGGACCTTCGAACCGGACCTGCCCCCGCAGGGGAGCAGGGTCCTCGACCAGGCACTGGACCGGGTGGCGGAGGCCCGGCGCACTACCCGTCCGTGACCATTCTTTGGTCTTCCCTTTACCTTTACCGCCTTCGGCGGGTAAGCTCGTCCGTGCGGAGGGGAGTATTCCTGCTTTCCTGCTACGGCGTACCCGTCAATACGGACCACTGCGGTTTTGATGCACGCAGTCGGTCCCGGGGCGTCGGCCCACGGCCTCCAGGCCGCCCGGGTGGAAGAGACCTCCGGCAGCGATGACGCTGACGAAGTGCTGAGCCATCCGCCGGAGGCGTGTTCACCATGGAAGTTTCCTGGGCCCTTTGGGCTGCGACCATTCTCGGTCTGTCCCTCCTCATCGGTGCCGATTTCTTCATCGGCCGCAAACCGCACGATGTGTCGATCAAGGAAGCCGGCACCTGGACGGTCGTCTGGATCGTCCTCGCCGGACTCTTCGGCCTCGGCCTGTGGTTCTTCGGCAACCCCCAGGCGTCACAGGAGTTCTTCGCGGGCTTCATCACCGAGAAGTCGCTGAGCGTCGACAACCTCTTCGTCTTCGTCCTGATCATGGCGAAGTTCGCGGTGCCGTCCCACCTCCAGCAGCGCGTGCTGCTCATCGGCGTACTGATCGCCCTGGTCCTGCGCGCGGTCTTCATCGCCGCCGGCGCCGCGATCATCGCCAGCTTCTCCTGGGTCTTCTACATCTTCGGCGCGTTCCTGATCTACACCGCGTGGAAGCTGATCCAGGAGGCCCGCAAGGACGAGGACGACGAGGAGTTCGAGGAGAACCGTCTCCTGAAGTCCGTCGAGAAGAAGTTCGGCGTCGCGGACCGCTACCACGGCACCAAGCTCTTCATCGTCGACAACGGCAAGCGCGTGCTGACCCCGCTGATGGTCGTCATGCTCGCCATCGGCACCACCGACGTGCTGTTCGCCCTGGACTCCATCCCCGCGATCTTCGGCCTCACCCAGGACCCGTACATCGTCTTCACGGCCAACGCCTTCGCGCTGATGGGTCTGCGCCAGCTGTACTTCCTCATCGGCGGTCTGCTGAAGAAGCTGGTCCACCTCAGCTACGGCCTGTCGATCATCCTGGGCTTCATCGGCGTCAAGCTGGTGCTCCACGCCCTGCACGAGAACGGCGTCCACGTCCCGGTGATCTCGATCCCGGTCTCCCTCGGCGTCATCTGCGGTGTCCTGGTCATCACCACGATCACCAGCCTGATGGCCTCGAAGAAGCAGGCGGCGGCCGAGGCCGCCGCCCGCCCGGAGAACATCGACGCGTAACCGGATCGAAGGATCCGGATCGAAGGATCTACACGGGGGCGGCCGCTTCGGCCGCCCCCGTTTCCGTCGCCCGGCCCGCGGCCGCCCGCTTCGACACGACCGCCGCAACGGTCTCCGGCAGCAGCGCGAAGCAGACCAGGCTGACCAGGGCGATCCCGGTCAGGTACAGCGCGACACCCCACGGCGGACCGGAACCGTCCGCCAGCGCCGTCGCCACGATCGGGGTCAGCGCCCCGCCCAGCACACCGCCCAGGTTGTAGCCGACGGCCGCGCCCGTGCAGCGGATCCGCGGCGCGTACAGCTCGGGCAGGTACGCGGCCACCACCGAGAACATCGTCACCATGCCCAGCAGCGCCCCGGTGAAGCCGATCGTCATCAGCAGCGGATCGGCCGTCCGCAACAGCGCCACCAGCGGGAACATCCACACCGCGCAGATCGCGCACCCGATCAGGCACAGCGGCCGCCGCCCGTAGCGGTCGCCGAGCATCGCGATCAGCGGGGTCACCATTCCCTTGATCGCGACCGAGATCATGATGCAGGCCAGCATCGCCGTGCGGCTCACCGAGAGGTGCTCGGCGGCGTACGCGAGGGACCAGGTGGTGACCGCGTAGAAGACGGCGTACCCGACGGCGAGCGCCCCGCCGGTCAGCAGGAGCAGCCGCCAGTGGCCCCGGAACACCTCGGCCAGCGGGGCCTCGGCCCGCCGGTCCGTCGCGGCGAGCGCCCGGAACTGCGGGGTCTCCTCCACCGAGCGGCGCAGCCACAGACCGGCCAGCGCCAGCACCCCGGCCGCCCAGAACGGCACCCGCCACCCCCAGGCGGTGAACTGGGCATCGGTCAGCGACGCGGACAGCCCCAGCATCAGGCCGTTGGCGAGCAGGAAGCCCACCGCCGGGCCCATCTGCGGGAAGCTCGACCACAGTCCGCGCCGCCGCTCGGGGGCGTGCTCGGCGGTCAGCAGTACGGCGCCGCCCCACTCCCCGCCCAGCCCGAGGCCCTGCAGGAAGCGCAGCAGGAGCAGGAGTAGGGGCGCGGCCATGCCGATCGAGCCGTACGAGGGCACGCAGCCGACGGCCACGGTGGCGAGGCCGGTGAGCAGCAGGGAGGCGAGCAGCACCGGGCGCCTGCCGTAGCGGTCGCCGATGTGGCCGAAGACCGCCGAACCGAGCGGGCGGGCCAGGAAGCCGACGCCGAAGGTGCCGAAGGCGGCGAGGGTTCCGGCGAGCGGGGAGAAGGAGGGGAAGAAGAGCGGGCCGAGCACGAGGGCTGCGGCCGTCCCGTACACGAAGAAGTCGTAGAACTCGATCGCGGTCCCGGCGAGCGAGGCCGTGGCCAGCCGCAGCATGCCGGGCCCGGCGGGGCCGTCGGCTTCGGCGGGCGGGGTCTCGGGCGGCGTGGCGCAGGAGGGGGCGGGGAAAGGGGCGGGGGAAGCGCCGGGGGAGGCCTCGGGGGCGGAGGAGGCCAGGGGCGGGGACGGGTCGTGTGGCATGCCGCACCAGATACCCGTTCCCCGCCCCTCAGGACGTGGGTTCGGCCGTAAGCGACCGGAAGGAGTGCGTCGCGCCCGGAAGTTGACGCGTTGCGGTGCCTACCAGCCGCGCTCGCGCCATTCGGCGAGGTGCGGACGTTCGGCGCCGAGGGTGGTGTCGTTGCCGTGGCCCGGGTAGACCCAGGTCTCGTCCGGCAGCTGCCCGAAGATCTTGTGCTGCACGTCGTCGATCAGGCTGGCGAAGGCCTTCGGGTCGCCCTGGGTGTTGCCGACGCCGCCCGGGAAGAGGCAGTCGCCGGTGAACACGTGCGGGTGGCCGTGCGGGTCGTCGTAGACCAGCGCGATCGAGCCGGGGGTGTGTCCGACCAGGTGGCGGGCGGTCAGGGTGACCCGTCCGACCGTGATCGTGTCCCCGTCGGCGACCGGCACGTCCGTCGCCACCGGGATGCCCTCGGCGTCGAGCGCGCCCGCGAGGGTGCGCGCGCCGGTCGCCGCGACGACCTCGGCGAGCGCGCCCCAGTGGTCGCCGTGCCGGTGCGTGGTGACCACGGACGTGATGCCGTCGTCGCCGATCAGGCTGAGCAGGGTGCCCGCCTCGGCGGCCGCGTCGATGAGCAGCTGCTCGTCGGTGGCGCGGCAGCGCAGCAGGTAGGCGTTGTTGTTCATCGGGCCCACCGCGACCTTGGAAATCATCAGGTCCGCAAGTTCGTGCACGTCGGCGGGACCGCCGACCTTGACCTCTCCGGTGTACGTCATGCCTTGATCCTAGAGCGGGGGGAGCCCGGGGAGGGGGCCGCCCGAGGTGGTCAGGGAGGCGCCCTTGTCGCCGCGGCCGGCCAGCCAGGCCAGCAGCCCCGCGGCGGTGCCGGACACGGTCACGGCCGGATCCCCGGCGGAGCCGGTGCGCCAGCTCCGGCCGTCGGTGGCGACGAGGGCCACCGGCGGCACCTCGGGGCGCCCGGACCAGCGGTCGGCGAGGAAGACGATCTCGCGCTCGGTGAACTCGTCCGGGAGGTCGGTGAGCTCGTAGCCGATGTTCAGGTCGACGTGGTGCAGATCGGCCTCGACCCAGCGCCGGAAGGGCACGTTGGCGGCGAGGTCGGTGATGCCGTTGCGCAGCTCGACCGTGCGCGTCCAGTCCTGGTCGGGCTCGGTGGTGGCCATGAAGCGGGCCGCGGAATCACGGAGGTCCGTCAGGTGTTCTTCCAGGGGCCGGCCGGCGTCGCGCTCGATGTCCGCGTCGCGGGCGGCGGCGCTCTCGTACATCGGGCGTCCCTCGAAGACGTTGACGAGCGCGTCCGCGTTGCGTGCGAGGTGGGCCAGGATGTGGCCGCGGGTCCAGCCCGGGAGGTGTGACTCCTCGGCGAGGGCTGCGTTGTCCAGTTTCGCGACAGCGGTCAGCAGCCGGTCCGTGGCTTCACGTACAGATCGCAGGTCGTGCACATGATCAGTCATGACGGCGAGCCTAGTGGCTCACCGGGCACGGCCACACGATTGGGTGAAGCGGTCTGCGGAGTGCCGTAAATCGAATGTGCGTGCTATACGCTCGGAAGTCCAAGGACCCAGTCCATCGCAGAGGCGCCCCCCATACCCTGGGACGGGGGCCCGTGCCCCCGCTCTCTCAAGAAAGGTGCGGACCGGCGTGACCGACCGTCTCATCGTTCGTGGCGCTCGCGAGCACAACCTGAAGAACGTCTCGCTCGACCTGCCCCGCGACTCACTCATCGTCTTCACCGGACTCTCCGGGTCGGGCAAGTCCTCCCTGGCCTTCGACACGATCTTCGCCGAGGGCCAGCGCCGCTACGTCGAGTCGCTCTCGTCGTACGCCCGCCAGTTCCTCGGGCAGATGGACAAGCCCGACGTCGACTTCATCGAGGGTCTCTCCCCGGCCGTCTCGATCGACCAGAAGTCGACCTCGCGCAACCCGCGCTCGACCGTGGGCACCATCACCGAGGTCTACGACTACCTCCGCCTCCTCTTCGCCCGCATCGGCAAGCCGCACTGCCCCGAGTGCCGCCGTCCCATCTCGCGCCAGTCGCCGCAGGCGATCGTCGACAAGGTGCTCGCGCTCCCCGAGGGCAGCCGCTTCCAGGTGCTCTCGCCACTGGTGCGCGAGCGCAAGGGCGAGTTCGTCGACCTCTTCTCCGATCTCCAGACCAAGGGCTACAGCCGGGCGCGGGTGGACGGGGAGACCATCCAGCTCTCCGAGCCGCCCACGCTGAAGAAGCAGGAGAAGCACACCATCGAGGTGGTCATCGACCGCCTCACCGTCAAGGAGAGCGCCAAGCGCCGGCTCACCGACTCCGTGGAGACCGCCCTCGGCCTCTCCGGCGGCATGGTGATCCTGGACTTCGTCGACCTCGCCGAGGACGACCCCGAGCGTGAGCGGATGTACTCCGAGCACCTCTACTGCCCCTACGACGACCTGTCCTTCGAGGAGCTGGAGCCGCGCTCCTTCTCCTTCAACTCGCCCTTCGGCGCCTGTCCCGAGTGCACGGGTATCGGTACCCGCATGGAGGTGGACCCGGAGCTGATCGTTCCGGACGAGGACAAGTCCCTGGACGAGGGCGCGGTCTCGCCGTGGTCGCTCGGCCACACCAAGGACTACTTCCAGCGGCTGATCGGCGCGCTCGCCCAGGAGCTGGGCTTCCGTACCGACATCGCGTGGGCCGGACTGCCGGCCCGCGCGAAGAAGGCCCTGCTGTACGGGCACAAGACGCAGATCGAGGTCCGCTACCGCAACCGGTACGGGCGGGAGCGGGCGTACACGACGGCCTTCGAGGGCGCCGTGCCCTTCGTCAAGCGGCGGCACGCGGAGTCGGAGAGCGACGCCAGCCGCGAGCGCTTCGAGGGCTACATGCGCGAGGTGCCCTGCCCGACCTGTGAGGGCACCCGCCTCAAGCCGATCGTGCTCGCCGTGACGGTGATGGAGAAGTCCATCGCCGAGGTCGCCGCCATGTCGATCAGCGAGTGCGCGGACTTCCTGGGGCGGATGCGCCTCGACGCCCGCGACAAGAAGATCGCCGAGCGGGTCCTCAAGGAGGTCAACGAGCGGCTCCGCTTCCTCGTGGACGTCGGTCTCGACTACCTCTCGCTCAACCGGGCCGCCGGCACGCTGTCGGGCGGCGAGGCCCAGCGCATCCGGCTCGCCACCCAGATCGGCTCCGGTCTGGTCGGCGTGCTCTACGTGCTGGACGAGCCGTCCATCGGTCTGCACCAGCGGGACAACCACCGGCTGATCGAGACCCTGGTGCGGCTGCGGGACATGGGCAACACGCTCATCGTGGTCGAGCACGACGAGGACACCATCAAGGTGGCCGACTGGGTCGTGGACATCGGTCCGGGCGCGGGCGAGCACGGCGGCAAGGTGGTGCACAGCGGGTCGCTGAAGGACCTGCTGAAGAACACCGAGTCGATGACCGGGCAGTACCTCTCGGGCAAGAGGTCCATCGAGATCCCGGAGATCCGCCGGCCCGTGAACGGGGAGCGCAAGCTGACCGTCCACGGCGCCAAGGAGAACAACCTGCGGGACATCGACGTGTCCTTCCCGCTGGGTGTGCTGACGGCCGTGACCGGTGTGTCGGGTTCGGGCAAGTCCACGCTGGTCAACGACATCCTCTACACGCACCTGGCGCGTGAGCTGAACGGCGCCCGCTCGGTGCCGGGCCGGCACACGCGGGTCGACGGCGACGACCTCGTCGACAAGGTCGTGCACGTCGACCAGTCGCCGATCGGCCGCACCCCGCGGTCCAACCCGGCCACGTACACCGGTGTCTTCGACCATGTCCGCAAGCTGTTCGCGGAGACGATGGAGGCGAAGGTGCGCGGCTATCTGCCGGGCCGCTTCTCCTTCAACGTGAAGGGCGGCCGGTGCGAGAACTGCGCCGGTGACGGCACGATCAAGATCGAGATGAACTTCCTGCCGGACGTCTACGTCCCGTGCGAGGTCTGCCACGGCGACCGCTACAACCGGGAGACGCTGGAGGTCCACTACAAGGGCAAGTCCATCGCGGAAGTCCTGAACATGCCGATCGAGGAGGCGCTGGGCTTCTTCGAGGCGGTGCCGACGATCGCGCGTCACCTCAAGACGCTCAACGAGGTCGGGCTGGGCTACGTCCGCCTCGGCCAGTCCGCGCCGACCCTGTCGGGCGGTGAGGCGCAGCGCGTGAAGCTGGCCTCCGAGCTCCAGAAGCGCTCCACGGGCCGGACGGTCTACGTGCTGGACGAGCCGACCACGGGTCTGCACTTCGAGGACATCTCGAAGCTGATCAAGGTGCTGTCGGGGCTGGTGGACAAGGGGAACTCGGTGATCGTCATCGAGCACAACCTGGACGTCATCAAGACCGCGGACTGGGTCATCGACATGGGCCCGGAGGGCGGCTACGGCGGCGGTCTGGTGGTGGCCGAGGGCACGCCGGAGGCGGTGGCCTCGGTGGGCGCCAGCCACACGGGCAAGTTCCTGCGGGACATCCTGGGCGCTGACCGGGTGTCGGACGCGGCGGCGTCTCCGGTACGGGCCACGGCGAAGAAGGCCCCTGCGAAGAAGGCCCCGGCAAAGAAGACGGCCACCAAGGCCGTCGCCGCGAAGAAGGCGGCTCCGGCCAAGAAGGGGACGGCCGCGGCGCGCAAGGCGTAGCCGCCGAGCCGCGTACGCGTTCGGTTCGCGTACGGGTTCGCGTAGGGGTTCGCGCACGACGGGAGGGTCCGGCCCATGGCCGGGCCCTCACGCGTCCGCTCCGCTCAGGAGGCGACGCCCACCGCGTGGCCCGCGCAGGCCGGGTCCGTCAGGGTGGCCAGGAGGGCGTCCGCGACGTCCGCGCGGGGGATGGCCCGGCCGCCGGGCACGTTGGCGTCGATCGCGCGCCGGTAGGTGCCGGTGCGGGGCTTGTCCCGCAGCATCGGCGGCCTGACGACCGTCCACCGCGTCCCGCTCGCGGCCATCGCCGCCTCCATGTCCGCGAGGTCCGCGTAGACGTCCCGCAGCAGTCGGTGCAGCAACGGGAAGACCACGGCGCGGGTGAAGATCCCCGCGCCTTCCGGCAGCGGGCCGACGGGCGCGGCGCTCACGGCCGACAGCGGCCGCACCCCCGCCCGGTCCATGGCCGAGGTGATCGCGCTCAGGGCCGGGCCCGCGATGGGCTTCGCCTTCGCCTGCTTGTTGTTCGCCGCGCCCAGTGCCGAGACCACCGCGTCCTGCCCGCTCACCACGGGCAGCACCGCCTCGACGTCGGTCACATCGGTCACCGTGGCCACGTGGAGCCGCTCATGGGCGGGAACGGGAAGCCGCGACGGGTCCCGCACGACCGCGGTCACCTCGTGTCCCGCGTCGAGGGCCTGCCGGACGACCTCGCGGCCCACGCCGCCCGTGGCCCCGAACACTGTGATCTTCATCGTCATACCCCCGCGACGAGAGGTGGGTGAGTATTTACTCACCCCTGGTTCCGCTAGGGTGAGTGAATGCTCACCCCGAAGTCAAGCCGCCCCACCCCCGAGCGGCTGCTGGACGCCGCCGAGAAGCTGATGCGCACCGTCGGGCTGGCGAGCGCCACCACGAAGGCCATCGCCAGGGAGGCCGGGTGCTCGGAGGCCGCGCTCTACAAGTACTTCGCGAACAAGGAAGAGCTGTTCGTGCGCGTGCTGATGGAACGCACTCCCAACGCCGGCCCGCTCATGGCCGCCCTGCAGGCCGGTCCGGGGGAGCGCGGCGTCGAGGAGACGCTCGCCGGGATCGCCCGGCACGCCTCGCTCTTCTACGCCGACGCCATGCCGCTGGCCGCCTCGCTCTTCGCCGACCCCGCGCTGCTCACCCGCCACCGCGAGGGCGTCCAGGAGATCGGGGCCGGACCGCACGTGGTGCTGGACGCGCTGGCCGGCCGGCTGCGGCGCGAGCTCGACGCCGGCCGGCTGCGGCCCGACGCCGATCCGCGGGCCGCCGCGGCCCTGCTGCTCGGCGCCTGCTTCCAGCGGGCCTTCTTCCTGCACTTCTCCGGGGCCCACGTGGTCCAGCCCGTCGAGGAGTTCGCCCCGGCCATGGCCCGCACCGTCTGGGCCGCTATTCGCTGAGCTCCGCCGCGTACGGCGGCTCCGCGCCCGCCCGTGTGCAGGTCAGGGCCGCCGCGTGGGCGGCGTGGGCCAGGACCTGCGGCCAGTCCACCGGGTCGCCCGGCGCGAGGGTGAGCCGGTGCAGCAGGGCGGCGTTGACGGTGTCGCCCGCGCCGATCGTGTCCACCACCGACACCGGACGGGCCGCCGCCGCGTACTCCCCGCCCTCGCGGGTCCAGGCCGTCAGGCCCGCCGCGCCCCGGGTCAGCACCACCGCCGACGGTCCGGCCGCCAGCCAGTCCCCGACCCGGCCGCCCAGCCAGGCCGCGTCCTCCTCCGACAGCTTGAGGACGCTCGTGTGCGGCAGCAGCCGTTCCAGGAAGCGTGCGCGGTACGCCGCCGGGTCCGCGATCAGCGCCGGCCGGATGTTGGGGTCCAGCAGGGTCAGCACCCCGCGCCGGGACTCCCGGCGCAGCAGGGCCTCGTACGCGCTCGCGCCCGGCTCCAGGACCAGCGAGCAGGTGCCGAGCGCGAGGGCCCGTACCCCGTCCGGGAGGGCGGGCGGCAGCGTGAACAGCCGGTCCGCCGTGCCCTCGACGTAGAAGCCGTACGAGGCCGAACCGTCCGGGGCCAGCGAGGGCACGGCGAGCGTGGTCGGCTCCGGTCCGCGCTGGACCAGCGACAGGTCCACCCCGGCGGCCCGCAGCCCGGCCAGCAGGCTCTCCCCGAAGCCGTCCGAGGAGACCCGGGAACAGAAGGCCACCTCGGCGCCGAGCCGGCCGAGCGCCAGCGCGGTGTTGTACGGTCCGCCGCCCGGCCGGGGCAGCAGCGCCCCGGGCGGCCGCGCCACGGGCACCAGGTCGATGAGGGCTTCTCCGCCGACGACGATCACGCGGGGGAAGCTACCTCATGGGACGGAGGTATCGTCGGGTGGGCCGGTGCCCCGGCCGGGTTCCGGCCCGCGCCCCGCCCCCGCCCCCGCACCCCTTCCCCACGTGCCCGCACCTCAGGAGAACCGCATGCCCGCGCCGCAGTCGCCCGCCCGCCGTACCGTCCTCAAGGGCGCCGCCGCGCTCGCCGGGGCCGCGGGCGCCGGAGCGACCCTCGCGGCCTGCTCCACCGAGACCGACAGCGGAGGCAGCACCCCCGCCACCCCCACCGCGCCGGTGGACCTCGGCGCCGCGGCCGATGTCCCGGTGGGCGGCGCGAAGCTGTACCGGGAGAACAAGCTGATCGTCAGCTGCCCGGCGGAGGGCCAGTACAAGGCCTTCAGCGCGCAGTGCACACACGCCGGCTGCGTCCTGGACAAGATCGTCGAGGGCGAGGGGAACTGCCCCTGCCACGGCAGCCGCTTCGACGTGAAGACCGGCAAGGTCCTGCGCGGTCCGGCCTCCGCCCCGCTGCCCGCCGTCCCGGTCCGGGCCGAGAACGGCAAGCTCGTCGCGGGCTGACCCGCACCCGCACCCCGCCGCCGCACCCGCACCCGCCGCGCCGCCGCATCCGCACCCGCCCGGGACCGCACCCGGACCTCAGTCCCAGTCCCACGCGATCCCGAGGATTCCGCGCCGCACCGACTGCTCCACCAGGTGGACCGCCCGGTGCCGGCCGCTGGGCGTCAGGTCCACGAGGCCGGTGCGCGGGGCCTCGGGCCCGCCCCGGGCAAAGCGCCGGCAGCGCACCGGCAGGGCGGCCTCGTCGAAGCTGACCTGGAGCATGTACTGGCCGCCGGCGTAGCTGAACCCGCGTACGTACTCGCCGCTGCGGGCTCCGGTGCCGTCCTCGATCCGGTAGCCGAAGACGTGGGTGTCCCCGCGCCGCAGCCGCGCGTCGAAGAGCAGCTCGGCGACCACCAGCCCGGACTCCGGGTGGCACCGCACCCGGCCCGTGCGGCAGTTCTCGTACGCCGTCACGTGCATCCGGGACACGTCGCAGCCGGGGTCGCCGTGGTGGACGGCCAGGTAGCGGTCGACACCGTCGCGGTGCGCCCGGACGATCTGCTGCGACTCGCGGACCCGCAGCTCGCCTGCCGCTCCGATGCGGACCCGCTCGTGGTGGCCGACCGAGTGCAGCCCGCCGTCCGGCGGGAGGTCCATCCCGTCCAGCAGCCGCTCCACCGTCCCGCCCAGGCTGAACAGGGCCCGGTACGAGCGGGTGGGCGGGCGCGCGGACCCGGGGCCGGGATCCTCGGCGGCCAGCAGGCGCAGGAGGGCGCCGTCGGGCAGTTCCAGGATCCGCTCCAGGGCGGTGACCGCCCGCAGCGACTCCGGGTGACGCGGCCGCCGGGCGCCCTGCTGCCAGTAACTGAGGCTGGTGACGCCGAGCTTGATGCCCTGTGCCGCGAGCCGGTGCTGCACCCGGTGCAGGGGCAGTCCACGCGCGGCGAGGGCGGCGCGCAGGGCGAGGTGGAAGGGGCCGCCGCGCAGCAACTGGCCGAGTTCCGCCGTGTCCTCGGTCGGTCGCACGGCGACTCCTTCGTGAACGTTCACACGGGCCGGCGCGGGGGATCGCGGCGGCGGCTCCGGGGGACCAGGTGACACGGCAGCAACCGTTCACACCGCAGCCCCACCGTTCACACAGCAATGTCACCGCGTATTGAAGCGTGTTGACCTGATCGCGACAACTCCCTGATGCTCCTGAACAGCGTCCGGACGCGCTCCTCCACCCCCACACCCCACATCGGGAGGAACGCGATGCGCAACCGAAACCGGCGGCACTCCCCAGCCGCCTGTGTCACCGCCCTGCTGTTCACCCTGCCCCTCGGCGCCGGCACCGCCGCCGCTGCCGAGGCCGGCACGGACTCCGCCCTCGCCACCAAGCGCCTGAACATCACCATGCAGGCGCAGACGAAGACCAACTGGTGCTGGGCCGCCGGCGGCAACACGATCGCCACCTGGTTCGGCCGGAACTACAGCCAGAACCAGTTCTGCAACGCCGCCTTCAACCGCCAGCAAGGCAGCGAATGCCCCAACAACCAGGCCACTCTCGGCAACGTCCAGACCGGACTGCGCTGGGCCGGCATCAACCCCGGCTCGTACGTCAGCGGCTGGCTCCAGTACTCCACCGTCCAGACCGAGATCAACGCCAACCGGCCCGTCGAGACCCGCATCCAGTGGTCCAGCGGCGGCGGCCACATGCACGTCGTCTACGGCTACGACACCGCGAGCAACTGGGTCTACTGGGGCGACCCCTGGCCCTCCAGCGACCGCTACAACTGGGCCTCGCACTCCTGGTACGTCAACAACAGCACCTTCTCCTGGACCCACTCCCTCTACCGGATCGGGGCGTGACCGCCATGACCCTGCGCGCCGCCACCGCCACCGCCACCGCAGCCGCGGTCCTCGCCACCACCGCCCTCCTCGGCCTCGCCCCGCAGGCCGCCGCGGCTCCCGGGGGCCCGGCGCCGCAGCCCCAGGCCGCCACCGCCGAGAACAAGGCCGCCGCCGCGCAGGCGGCCACCGCCCCCGACACCCTGGCCACCCTCTCCCGCTTCTTCGCCCGGGAGGGCAGGGTCTCCCTCACGGCCGCGCAGCCCCGGATCGAGGGCGAGGCGATACCGGTCAACCACCTCTCCCCGGAGTTCGTCGCGGGCAGAGCGGGCGCCCCCGTCGCCCGCCTGGAATTCCTTGCCAGCAAGGCCGTCTCCTCCGACGGGCAGCAGGCCGCGCTGTGGACCGCGCGGACGGAGGCCGGCTGGGAGGTCGTGAACATCGCCACCGGCGACGACGAGTTCCGCTACGCCCGGCTCGGTGCGGAGAAACTGCCCGGCGGGACGGTGTTCCGGGAGCCGCAGATCGACGCCTGGTACGTGGCCGGGGGTAGCCGGGTACTGCCGCTGGACGAGGACGCGGTGCGGGCCGTGGGCGCCGGGGGGACGAGCCTGGCCGCCTACCGGGCCCGGGTGGCCGGGGCCTACGGGGACAAGCTCCCCGGCTCCCCGTACGCCGGGCGCGGCGCGGCCGGCGGCTACGCAGAGGCCCCGGCCGGGGGTGACGGGACTCCGGTCGCGGCTGTGGCCGGTGGCGCCGGGGCGCTCGCGCTGGGCGGGTGCAGGCTGCTGCTCCTGCGGCGCCGCCGGGCCGTGGGGGTGTAGCCCGCTCCGCGGGGCTACGGGGCTCCGCCCCCGGACCCCCGCGCCTCAAACGCCGGACGGGCTGAAAGATCCAGCCTCGCCGGCGTTTGAGGCGCGGGGTCCGGGGCGGAGCCCCGATCTTTCGGGTCTGGGCGGAGCCCGGCGAGGCGCGCGCGGCGGACCGCCCGGAGCCGGACACCGAGCCCGGAGGGCTACGGCGCGTTGTCGGACCGCGCAAGTAGGGTGGTTGGCATGGCCGACCCTTCCAGTTACCGCCCCGAGCCCGGACAGATCCCGGACTCCCCGGGGGTCTACAAGTTCCGCGACGAGCACCGCCGGGTGATCTACGTCGGGAAGGCCAAGAGCCTGCGCCAGCGCCTGGGCAGCTACTTCCAGGACATCGCCGGCCTGCATCCCCGTACCGCCACCATGGTGACCACGGCCGCCTCCGTCGAGTGGACCGTGGTGTCCACCGAGGTCGAGGCGCTCCAGCTGGAGTACTCGTGGATCAAGGAGTTCGACCCCCGGTTCAACGTCAAGTACCGGGACGACAAGAGCTACCCCTCCCTCGCCGTCACCCTCAATGAGGAGTACCCGCGGGTCCAGGTCATGCGCGGGCCCAAGAAGAAGGGCGTGCGCTACTTCGGTCCGTACGGGCACGCCTGGGCCATCCGCGAGACCGTCGACCTGATGCTCCGGGTGTTCCCGGTCCGGACCTGCTCCGCGGGCGTGTTCAAGCGCTCCGCCCAGATCGGCCGGCCCTGCCTGCTCGGCTACATCGGCAAGTGCTCGGCCCCCTGCGTCGGCAAGGTCACCCCCGAGGAGCACCGCGAACTGGCCGAGGACTTCTGCGACTTCATGGCCGGCCGCACCGGCACCTACCTCTCCCGGCTGGAGAAGGAGATGCACGCGGCGGCCGAGGAGATGGAGTACGAGAAGGCCGCCCGCCTGCGCGACGACATCGGGGCGCTGCGCCGGGCGATGGAGAAGAACGCCGTGGTGCTCGCCGACGCCACCGACGCCGACCTGATCGCCGTGGCCGAGGACGAGCTCGAAGCCGCGGTGCAGATCTTCCACGTCCGCGGCGGCCGGGTCCGCGGGCAGCGCGGCTGGATCACCGACAAGGTCGAGGCCGTCGACACGGCCGGGCTCGTCGAGCACGCCCTCCAGCAGCTGTACGGCGAGGAGAAGGGCGAGGCCGTGCCCAAGGAGGTGCTGGTCCCGGCCCTCCCCGAGGACACGCCGACACTGAACCAGTGGCTCGCCGAGCGCCGGGGGTCCCAGGTCAGCCTGCGGATACCGCAGCGCGGCGACAAGAAGGCCCTGATGGAGACCGTCCACCGCAACGCGCTGCAGTCCCTCGCCCTGCACAAGACCAAGCGCGCCGGCGACCTCACCACCCGCTCCCGGGCCCTGGAGGAGATCGCCGAGGCACTGGACCTCGACAGCGCCCCGCTGCGCATCGAATGCTTCGACATCTCCCACCTGCAGGGTGACGACGTCGTCGCGTCGATGGTCGTCTTCGAGGACGGGCTGGCCCGCAAGAGCGAGTACCGGCGCTTCCAGATCAAATCGCATCTGGGGCAGGACGACGTCCGCTCCATGCACGAGGTGGTCTCGCGGCGCTTCCGCCGCTACCTCCAGGAGAAGCTGAAGACCGGCGAGTGGGAGGCGGAGGAGGGCGAGGGAGCGGTTCCCGAGGACGACGGTCGGCCCAAGCGGTTCGCGTACCCGCCCCAGCTCGTCGTGGTCGACGGCGGGCAGCCGCAGGTCGCCGCCGCCAAGCGGGCCCTGGAGGAGCTCGGGATCGACGACGTCGCCGTGTGCGGTCTGGCCAAGCGGCTGGAGGAGATCTGGTTGCCCGGCGACGACGACCCCGTCGTGCTCCCGCGCACCAGCGAGGGCCTCTACCTGCTCCAGCGGGTCCGTGACG
The DNA here is from genome assembly GCF_042894785.1 of Streptomyces sp. NPDC001502. NCBI lineage: Bacteria > Bacillati > Actinomycetota > Actinomycetes > Kitasatosporales > Streptomycetaceae > Streptomyces > Streptomyces sp. NPDC001502. The sequence goes on along the minus strand of NZ_JBIAVW010000015.1, from coordinate 22,321 downwards.
AAGCCCACCGGTTCGCCATCCAGTACCAGCGCAGCAAGCGCGGCAAGCGCCTGAAATCCGGCCCGCTGGACGAGGTGCCCGGCCTCGGCGAGAGCCGCAAGCATGCCTTGATCAAGCACTTCGGTTCGGTGAAGAAGCTGAGACAGGCGACAATCGACCAGATCTGCGAGGTCCCGGGCATAGGCCGTAAGACGGCCGAGACCGTGGCCGCGGCCCTCGCCCAGGCGGTTCCCGCTGGTCCTGCCGTCAACACGGCCACAGGAGAGATCATTGAGGATGAGACCCCCGCGCCCGCGGGAGCATCGTCCGAACGGGGGACCGAGCAATGACCGAGCACGAGACCGCGCACGACCGAGACGGAGCACAGGTGAGTACGGGCACGACAGCGGAGCCCGGCGAGACCGCCGAGGCGGCCATCCCCGAGCTGGTGATCATCTCCGGCATGTCCGGGGCCGGCCGCAGTACGGCGGCGAAGTGTCTGGAGGACCTCGGCTGGTTCGTCGTCGACAACCTCCCGCCGGCCCTGATCCCGACCATGGTCGAGCTCGGCGCCCGCTCCCAGGGCAACGTGGCCCGCATCGCCGTCGTCGTCGACGTCCGCGGCCGCCAGTTCTTCGACGCCCTGCGCGAGTCCCTCGCCGACCTCGACAGCAAGGGCGTCACCCGCCGCATCGTCTTCCTGGAGTCCTCCGACGACGCGCTGGTCCGCCGCTTCGAGTCGGTCCGCCGCCCGCACCCGCTCCAGGGCGACGGGCGCATCACCGACGGCATCGCCGCCGAGCGCGACCTGCTGCGCGAGCTGCGCGGCGACGCCGACCTGGTGATCGACACCTCCAGCCTGAACGTGCACGAGCTGCGCGCGAAGATGGACGCCCAGTTCGCCGGGGACGAGGAGCCCGAGCTGCGGGCCACCGTCATGTCCTTCGGCTACAAGTACGGCCTCCCCGTCGACGCCGACCTCGTCGTCGACTGCCGCTTCATCCCCAACCCGCACTGGGTCCCGGAGCTGCGCCCCTTCACCGGGCTCAACGAGGAGGTGTCGGGGTACGTCTTCAGCCAGCCCGGCGCCAAGGAGTTCCTCGACCGCTACACCGAGCTGCTCCAGCTCATCGCCACCGGCTACCGCCGCGAGGGCAAGCGGTACGTGACCATCGCGGTCGGCTGCACGGGCGGCAAGCACCGCAGTGTGGCCATGTCCGAGAAGCTCGCCGCCCGCCTCGCCTCCGAGGGAGTCGAGACCGTCGTAGTCCACCGGGACATGGGGCGCGAGTGACCGCACGGACCCCGCGGCTGAGCCGCCTGCGCCGCCTCACCCCGGGCCGGGGCGAGGACGGCGCGGGCCGCGTCGGCCGCTCCGGCCGCCGGCGCGGCGCCACGCCCAAGGTGGTGGCGCTCGGCGGCGGCCAGGGCCTGTCGGCCTCGCTCGCCGCCCTGCGCCGGATCACCGGTGACCTCACCGCCGTGGTCACCGTCGCCGACGACGGCGGTTCCAGCGGCCGGCTCCGGGAGGAGCTCGGCGTGCTCCCGCCCGGCGACCTGCGCAAGGCGCTGGCCGCGCTGTGCGGTGACGACGACTGGGGCCAGACCTGGGCCCGGGTCATCCAGCACCGCTTCCAGTCCGAGGGCGATCTGCACGGGCACGCGGTCGGCAACCTGCTGATCGTCGCCCTGTGGGAACAGCTCGGCGACCCCGTCCAGGCCCTCGACCTGGTCGGGAAGCTGCTCGGGGCGCAGGGCCGGGTGCTGCCCATGTCGGCGGTGCCGCTGGAGCTGCAGGCCCTGGTCAGGGGGCACGACCCGGCCCGCCCCGAGGACGTGGACACCGTCCGCGGGCAGGCCACGGTGGCGCTGACCCCGGGCGAGGTGCTCTCCGTACAGGTGGTGCCGAGCGACCCGCCGGCCGTGCCGGAGGCCGTCGCGGCCGTCCTGGACGCCGACTGGGTGGTGCTCGGTCCGGGGTCCTGGTTCTCCTCGGTCATTCCGCACCTGCTGGTGCCGGAACTGCTGGACGCGCTGATGGAGACGAAGGCCCGGCGGGTCCTCTCGCTGAACCTCGCGCCGCAGCCCGGCGAAACAGAGGGCTTCTCTCCGCAGCGTCATTTGGAGGTTTTGGCCCGACACGCCCCTAAACTCGCCCTGGACGTGGTGCTGGCCGACGAGGCCGCCGTGCCCGACCGCGAGTCCCTAACCGATGCCGCGAAACGGTTCGGTGCCGCGGTCGAGCTGGCGCCCGTGGCCAGGCAGGACGGCTCTCCGAAGCACGACCCGGAGCTGCTGGCCGCCGCGTACGACCGTATTTTTCGGATGCATGGAAGGATCGGCCCATGGCGATGACGCCTGCGGTGAAGGATGAGATCTCCCGCCTGCCCGTCACCCGGACCTGCTGCAGGAAGGCGGAGGTTTCGGCGATCCTTCGGTTCGCGGGCGGGCTGCACCTGGTGAGCGGCCGCATCGTCATCGAGGCGGAGCTGGACACGGGGATCGCCGCCAGACGCCTGCGCAAGGACATCCTGGAGATCTTCGGCCATTCCTCGGACCTGGTGGTGATGGCCCCGGGCGGACTGCGCCGCGGCAGCCGCTACGTGGTCCGTGTCGTGGCCGGCGGTGACCAGCTGGCGCGCCAGACGGGCCTCGTGGACGGCCGCGGCCGCCCCATCCGGGGTCTTCCCCCGCAGGTGGTCTCCGGGGCCACCTGTGACGCGGAGGCGGCCTGGCGCGGCGCCTTCCTGGCCCACGGCTCGCTCACCGAGCCGGGCCGGTCCTCCTCCCTGGAAGTCACCTGCCCCGGCCCGGAGGCCGCCCTGGCCCTGGTGGGCGCCGCCCGCAGGCTGTCCATCGCCGCCAAGGCGCGCGAGGTGCGCGGAGTGGACCGGGTCGTGGTCCGCGACGGCGACGCGATCGGCGCCCTGCTGACCCGGCTCGGCGCGCACGAGTCGGTGCTGGCCTGGGAGGAGCGGCGGATGCGGCGCGAGGTCCGCGCCACCGCCAACCGCCTGGCCAACTTCGACGACGCCAACCTGCGCCGCTCGGCGCGGGCCGCGGTGGCCGCCGGAGCCCGCGTGCAGCGCGCGCTGGAGATCCTCGGCGAGGAGGTCCCCGAGCACCTGGCCGCGGCCGGCCGGCTGCGCATGGAGCACAAGCAGGCCTCCCTGGAGGAGCTGGGCGCGCTCGCCGACCCGCCGCTGACCAAGGACGCGGTCGCCGGCCGGATCCGCCGCCTGCTGGCGATGGCCGACAAGCGGGCCCAGGACCTCGGCATCCCGGGCACCGAGTCGAACCTCGACCTCAGCGAGGAGATGGCCGACAACATGGCCGGTTAGAGACGGCCCAGGCCGTCCCGTACGGCTGAAGGGGCTCGCGCGATCACTCGTGCGGGCCCCTTTGCCGCACGCCCCATTGACATGAGCATGGGCCGGTCTTGAGTCTGGCGTCCGAACGCTTTCGTGGCAGACGACGCCCAGGGGGGCACATGAGTCACCGCGCGAGATCGATCCTCGCCGCAAGCGCACTCGTCTTCGGAACCACACTCGCCGTGCTGCCCGCCGCGGCACAGGCCCAGCCGGGACCCGGCGCCGCGTCCGGCGCCGACGAGGTACGGGTCTACGACGCCGACATCACCCGGGAACAGGTCCCGCTCGTCCTTGCCGCGGGGCAGGACGCGCACGAGCTCACCGAGCGGGCCCCGGAGACCGGAACCGCCCGGGTCGAGCTCTTCCTCAGCGGCGGCCAGGCCAAGGAACTCGCGGCCCAGGGCGTCAAGCTGGCCGAGCGAAAGGTCCCCGCCCAGGGCCTCGCCCGTGCCAAGGCCGCAGGGGACGGGGTGTTCCGCCCGTACAGCGGCAAGGGCGGACTCCAGGAGGAGATCCTGCGGACCGCGCAGGAGAACCCGGGGCTCACCAAGGTCGTCTCCATCGGCAAGACCGTCCAGGGCAAGGACATCCTCGCCCTGAAGGTCAGCAAGAACGCCAAGAAGACCAAGGACGGCGACAAGCCGTCGGTCCTCTACATGTCCAACCAGCACGCCCGTGAGTGGATCACCCCCGAGATGACCCGGCGGCTGATGCACCACACCCTCGACAACTACGGCAAGGACCCCAGGATCACCAAGCTGGTGGACTCCAGCGAGCTGTGGTTCCTGCTCTCCGCCAACCCGGACGGGTACGACTACACGCACGCGGCCGACGGCCAGCGGCTGTGGCGCAAGAACCTGCGCGACAACAACGGCGACGGGAAGACCGGCCCCGGCGACGGGGTCGACCTCAACCGGAACTTCGCCTTCAAGTGGGGTTACGACAACGAGGGCTCCTCGCCGACCCAGTCGAACGAGACCTACCGCGGCCCGAGCGCCTCCTCCGAGCCCGAAACCGTCGCCCTCGACCGCTTCGAGAAGCGCATCGGCTTCGAGTACGCCGTCAACTACCACTCCGCCGCCGAGCTGATCCTCTACGGCGTGGGCTGGCAGGTCGCCACCCCCACCCCCGACGACGTCGCCTACAAGGCGCTCGCCGGCACCCCGGAGAACCCCGCCGTCCCGGGCTACTACCCGCAGGTCTCCTCCGAGCTCTACACCACCAACGGCGAGGCCGACGGCCACGCCTCCAACGTCAACGGCATCATGATGTTCACGCCGGAGATGACCACCTGCCAGACCGCCTCGGCGAGCGACCCGAACGACCAGTGGAAGCCGGAGGACTGCGCCTCCGGCTTCAACTTCCCGGACGACGAGAAACTCATCCAGGCGGAGTTCGCCAAGAACATCCCCTTCGCCCTCTCCGTCGGCGAGAGCGCCGCGACCCCGGACCGGCCGAAGTCCTCGCTGGGCCTGAGCGCCGCCGACTTCACCGTGGACGCCTTCGCCACCTCCTACGCCGCCCGCGGCGAGGACCAGACGGTCTCCGTCACCGCCCGCAAGGCGCTGAAGGACAAGGAAGTCAACTTCCGGATCAACGGCGGCCGCACGCACGACGAGGACCTGGGGCCCTGGAAGGGCGGCGAGGTCTACGGCGGCGACGACAACAACTGGTTCGACGAGTACCGGGCCGAAGTCGACGGCGCGAAGCCCGGCGACAAGGTCGAGGTCTGGTTCACCGGCCGCGACCGCTCCGGCAAGCAGGTCTCCAGCGAGCACTTCACGTACACGGTGGCCGAGCGGCCGCGCGCGGACGTCCTGGTGATCGCGGAAGAGGGGGCCAAGGCCCAGCACGCCCAGACCTACGTCGACGCCCTGCGCGCCAACGGCAAATCCGCTGCGGTCTGGGACGTCGCCGTCCAGGGCGCCCCGCACCACCTCGGCGTCCTCTCCCACTTCGGTACGGCCGTCCACTACACGGGGGCCAAGACCCCCGGCGGCGACACCCAGCTGGCGGTGCGCGACTTCCTGAACGAGGGCGGCAGGCTGATCGAGGCCGGTGAGCTGGCGGGCGGCAACGCCCAGGTCGGCCGCGCCGTGACCAACGACTTCAGCCAGTACTGGCTCGGCGCGTACAGCCGGACGAGCACCCCCGGAGCCACCGGCTTCGCCGGCGCCGGCGCCCTGAACGGCGCGCGGGGCAACGTCGGGGACGCCGCGGGCAACCCGCTGAACGCCCCCGGCGGGTACACCGTGACCTCCGAGTCCCTGGCGCCCGCGCAGTTCCCGCAGTTCAAGAGCGCCCAGGCGGGAGCCTTCACCGGGGTCGTGAACCCGTACGCCCCCTACGCCGGCACCGGCATGGCCGCGGCCCTGCACGCCGACGACGACTGGAAGCGCCTCGTCCGTACGATCGACCTCACCGGGGTCACCGCGGCCGACCAGCCGCAGCTGAAGCTGGCGCTCAACTGGAACGTCGAGGAGGGCTACGACCACGCCGCGCTGGAGGCCCGGACCGCCGGCGGCGACGACTGGACCACCCTGCCGGACACGGGCGGCCTGAGCAGCTCCACCGTCCCGGAGGAGTGCGCCGCCGGGTTCTTCATGAACGGACACCCGTTCCTGCGCCGCTACCTCACGCTCGACGCCGGCGGCTGCACCCCGCAGGGCACCAGCGGCACGTGGAACAGCTTCACCGGTTCCTCCGGCGGCTGGAAGCAGGTCTCCTTCGACCTGAGCGCCTACGCCGGCAAGACCGTTGAGCTCTCGCTCTCCTCCATCACGGACCCGGGCTCGGGCGGCCGCGGCGTCTTCGCGGACGAGGCGCGCCTCTCCGTCAAGGGCGCGGACCAGCCCGTCGAGGGATTCGAGACGTCCCTCGGGGCCTGGACGGCGCAGGCCGCACCGGCCGGAAGTCCCGAAGTCCCCGGTGACTGGGCCCAGTCCGGGGAACTGTTCAAGTCCTACGCTGCGGTCACCACGCGTGACACGGTGTTGCTGGGCTTCGGCCTGGAGCACATGCCCACCGCGGCGGACCGTGCCCTACTCGTCGGTAAGGCACTGCGCACACTGCACCGCTGATCGCAGGCCCGCCCGTCACTCACCCTGAGTGACGGGGGCCCAAGTCCGGAGGTCCCGTTCCGGCGTGTCCGGAACGGGACCCTCGCGGGAGTACCCCCGGGAAGTAGGGGGAGTGTCAGGCCCCGACCGATGTCACCCAAAAGCTCACGGAGAGGTAGGGTCGTAAGCGGTCGGGGACATCCCATACAGCTCGCCGGCGCTCTTACCGGCGCACCAACGAGGAGATCGGTTCGTGACGATCCGCGTAGGCATCAACGGTTTTGGCCGAATTGGCCGTAACTATTTCCGGGCGCTCCTGGAGCAGGGAGCGGACATCGAGATCGTCGGTGTCAACGACCTGACTGACAACGCGACCCTGGTGCATCTGCTCAAGTACGACACCATCCTGGGCCGCCTCAAGGCCGAGGTCTCCCACACCGACGACAGCATCACCGTCGGCGGCCAGACCTTCAAGACCTTCGCCGAGCGTGACCCCGCCAACCTCCCCTGGGGCGAGCTGGGCGCCGACATCGTCATCGAGTCGACCGGCATCTTCACGAAGAAGGCCGACGCCGCCAAGCACATCGCCGCGGGTGCGAAGAAGGTCCTCATCTCGGCTCCGGCCAAGGACGAGGACATCACCATCGTGATGGGCGTCAACCACGACAAGTACGACGCGGCCAACCACCACGTCATCTCCAACGCCTCCTGCACCACCAACTGTGTGGCGCCGATGGCCAAGGTCCTCGACGAGAACTTCGGCATCGTCAAGGGCATGATGACGACGGTCCACGCGTACACGAACGACCAGCGCATCCTGGACTTCCCGCACTCGGACCTGCGTCGCGCCCGCGCCGCCGCCGAGAACATCATCCCGACCTCCACCGGTGCCGCCAAGGCCACCGCGCTGGTCCTCCCGCAGCTCAAGGGCAAGCTGGACGGCATCGCCATGCGCGTCCCGGTCCCGACCGGCTCGGTGACCGACCTGGTGCTGGAGCTCGCCCGCGAGACCACGGTGGAAGAGATCAACGCGGCCTTCCAGAAGGCTTCGGAGGGGCAGCTCAAGGGCATCCTCGACTACACCGAGGACGCGATCGTCTCTTCCGACATCGTGAACTGGCCCGCGTCCTGCACCTTCGACTCCTCCCTGACCATGGTTCAGGACGGTACGCAGGTCAAGGTCGTCGGCTGGTACGACAACGAGTGGGGCTACTCCAACCGTCTCGTCGACCTCACCGTCTTCGTCGGCGGTCAGCTCTAAAAACGTAGGGCAAGGCACCACGATGTGAAGCACAGGGTCCGAGCAGCGCGACGAAGCGCCGCACGGGCCCTGTTGCTTGCCTCGTTATCCTTCCTCGCCCTTCGAGTGAAGGCTCAAAGGAGTAGAAATACATGAAGACGATCGATGAACTGCTCGCCGAAGGCGTCAAGGGCAAGCGGGTCTTCGTCCGCGCGGACCTGAACGTCCCGCTGGCCGAGGGCACCATCACCGACGACGGCCGCATCCGCGCCGTCCAGCCCACGATCGCGAAGCTCGCCGAAGCCGGCGCCCGCGTCATCGTGGCCTCGCACCTGGGCCGCCCCAAGGGCGCCGGCGTCGAGCCGGCGTTCTCGCTCGCCCCGGCCGCCGCGCGCCTGGGCGAACTGCTCGGTGCGGACGTCGCGTTCGCCACCGACACCGTCGGCGCCTCCGCCAAGGAGACCGTCGCGGCCCTGACCGACGGCCAGGTCGCCGTCATCGAGAACCTGCGCTTCAACGCCGGTGAGACCTCGAAGGACGACGCCGAGCGCGGCGCCTTCGCGGACCGGCTCGCCGAGCTCGCCGACGTCTACGTCGGTGACGGCTTCGGCGCCGTGCACCGCAAGCACGCCTCGGTCTTCGACCTCCCGGCCCGCCTCCCGCAGGCCGCCGGCTACCTCATCGCCACCGAGGTCGGCGTCCTGAAGAAGCTGACCGCCGAGGTCGAGCGCCCGTACGTGGTGGTCCTCGGCGGCGCCAAGGTCTCCGACAAGCTCGCCGTCATCGACCAGCTGCTCGGCAAGGCCGACCGCATCCTCATCGGCGGCGGCATGGCCTACACCTTCCTCTACGCCAAGGGCTACGAGGTCGGCATCTCCCTGCTCCAGAAGGACCAGGTGGAGGTCGTCAAGGAGTACATGCAGCGCGCCGAGGACACCGGGGTCGAGCTGGTCCTCCCGGTCGACGTACTGGTCTCCGCGGAGTTCCCGGACCTCAAGGGCAAGACCCCGGCCACCTTCGAGACCGTCGACGCGGACAAGATCCCCGCCGACAAGGAGGGCCTGGACATCGGCCCCAAGACGCGCGAGCTGTACGCGTCGAAGATCGCCGATGCCAAGACCGTCTTCTGGAACGGCCCGGTGGGCGTCTTCGAGCACCCCGACTACGCCGGGGGCACCTCGGCCATCGCCCAGGCCCTGCTCGACAGCAGCGCCTTCACCGTCGTCGGCGGTGGCGACAGCGCCGCCGCGGTCCGCATCCTGGGCTTCGACGAGAATGCATTCGGCCACATCTCGACCGGTGGCGGCGCCTCCCTCGAATACCTTGAGGGCAAGACGCTCCCCGGCCTCGCCGCCCTGGAGGGCTGAACCCGTATGACCACGCGCACCCCGCTCATGGCGGGCAACTGGAAGATGAACCTCAACCACCTTGAGGCCATCGCCCACGTCCAGAAGCTCGCCTTCGCCCTCACCGACAAGGACTACGACGCCGTCGAGGTCGCGGTCCTGCCGCCCTTCGTCGACATGCGCTCGGTCCAGACCCTGGTCGACGGCGACAAGCTGAAGATCAAGTACGGCGCCCAGGACATCTCCGCGCACGACTCCGGTGCCTACACCGGAGAGATCTCCGGCCCGATGCTGGCGAAGCTGAAGTGCACGTACGTGGCCGTCGGCCACAGCGAGCGCCGCCAGTACCACGGCGAGAGCGACGAGATCTGCAACGCCAAGGTCAAGGCCGCCTTCCGGCACGGGATCACCCCGATCCTGTGCGTCGGAGAGGGCCTGGACGTCCGCAAGGCCGGCCAGCAGGTCCCCTACACGCTGAGCCAGCTCGACGGCGGCCTGGAAGGCGTCCCGGCCGACCAGGTCGAGTCCATCGTGATCGCCTACGAGCCCGTCTGGGCCATCGGGACCGGCGAGGTCGCCACCCCCGACGACGCCCAGGAGGTCTGCGGGGCGATCCGCGGCCGCCTCGCCGAGCTGTACTCGCAGGAGCTGGCCGACCAGGTCCGCATCCAGTACGGCGGCTCCGTGAAGTCCGGAAACATCGCGGCGATCATGGCCCAGCCCGACGTCGACGGCGCCCTGATCGGCGGCGCGGCACTGGACGCGGACGAGTTCGTCAAGATCGTCCGCTTCCGCGACCAGTGAGTATGCGGTAGGGCGGATCCGTCGTACCCTTGCGGGGGCCAGAGGCTGATGCATCAGCCCCTGGCCCCCGTGCACATCTCGCAAAGCCGGAAAGCCCGAAAAAGCCAGAAAGTAGGAATCAGCCGTGATTATGGGGTTCTCGATCGCCCTGATCGTCTTCAGCGCCCTGCTGATGCTGCTCGTGCTGATGCACAAGGGCAAGGGCGGCGGCCTCTCCGACATGTTCGGCGGCGGTATGCAGTCGTCGGTCGGCGGTTCCTCCGTCGCGGAGCGCAACCTGGACCGCATCACCGTGGTCGTCGGTCTGCTGTGGTTCGCGTGCATCGTCGCGCTCGGCCTGCTGACGAAGTCGAGCAGCTGACCGTTCTGGCCATTCCGGCAGTCCGGTCGGCACCGCCCGGCCTATCATGAGGGCCGGCGTTCATCGCGTGGAATCAGTAACTCCGCTCAGTGGACGTGCGTTGGGCCTTACGTAGACTTGGGCGCTCCGCGGCGGAATTCCACTCACCTTCCGCGGCACCATCACGCAGGGAGTTACGACCGTGGCAAGTGGCAACGCGATCCGTGGTAGCCGGGTCGGAGCGGGGCCGATGGGTGAGGCGGAGCGCGGCGAGTCCGCGCCCCGTCTGCGCATCTCCTTCTGGTGCTCGAACGGGCACGAGACGCAGCCGAGCTTCGCCAGCGACGCGCAGGTGCCGGACACCTGGGACTGCCCGCGCTGCGGGTTCCCGGCCGGCCAGGACCGGGACAACCCGCCCGCGCCGCCGCGCACCGAGCCGTACAAGACGCACCTGGCGTACGTACGGGAACGGCGCTCGGACGCCGACGGCGAGGCGATCCTGGCCGAGGCGCTCGCCAAGCTCCGCGGCGAGATCTGAGACGGCCCGAAGCATGTGACACGAGGCCCGGTGACACAGGAACTTCTCCTGTGTCACCGGCCCTCTTTGTGTGCGTTCTGCCGCTTGTGATCCCTTAAGTTGGAGTCGGCGGGGCACGACAGGACGGAAGAAGTGGGTTGATGTCCGAGATGAACGCAGGCACGCGTACGAAGCTGAACCGGACGCCGGAGTGGTTGGCACTCGGCAAGCACCGGGAGGAGTTCGGCCAGACGCATCTGCGCGAGCTGTTCGAGGAGAACCCCGGCCGCGGCTCCGGCTACACCCTGCAGGTCGGTGACCTGCACATCGACTACTCGAAGCACCTCGTCACCGACGAGACGCTCGCACTGCTCCGCGAGCTGGCCGAGGCCACCGGCGTGGCCGGGCTGCGCGAGGCGATGTTCCGCGGCGAGAAGATCAACACGACCGAGGACCGGGCGGTGCTGCACACCGCCCTGCGCGCACCCGCGGACGCGGTCGTCGAGGTGGACGGCGAGGACGTCGTCCCGGGCGTGCACGCCGTCCTCGACAAGATGGCGGACTTCTGCGACCGGATCAGGTCGGGAGCGTGGACCGGCTTCACCGGCAAGCGCATCAAGAACGTCGTCAACATCGGCATCGGCGGCTCCGACCTCGGCCCCGCCATGGCGTACGAGGCCCTGCGCGCCTTCACCGACCGCGATCTGACGGTGCGCTTCGTCTCCAACGTCGACGGCGCGGACCTGCACGAGGCCGTGCGGGACCTGGACCCGGCCGAGACGCTGTTCATCATCGCCTCCAAGACCTTCACCACCATCGAGACCATCACCAACGCCACCTCGGCGCGCGGCTGGCTGCTCGCCGGGCTGGGCGGGGACCAGGCCGCCGTGGCCCGGCACTTCGTGGCGCTGTCGACCAATGCCGAGAAGGTCACCGGCTTCGGCATCGATCCGGCCAACATGTTCGGGTTCTGGGACTGGGTCGGCGGACGCTACTCCTTCGACTCCGCCATCGGCCTCTCGCTGATGATCGCGATCGGCCCGGACGCCTTCCGCGAGATGCTCGGCGGCTTCCACGCCATGGACGAGCACTTCCGCACGGCGCCCGCGCACGAGAACGCCCCGCTGCTGATGGGCCTGTTGGGGATCTGGTACGGCGCCTTCTTCGACGCCCAGTCGCACGCGGTGCTGCCGTACAGCCACTACCTCTCGCGCTTCACGGCGTACTTGCAGCAGCTCGACATGGAGTCCAACGGCAAGTCCGTGGACCGCGACGGCAATCCGGTGGAGTGGCAGACGGGCCCGGTGGTCTGGGGCACGCCCGGCACCAACGGACAGCACGCCTACTACCAGCTGATCCACCAGGGGACGAAGGTGATCCCCGCGGACTTCATCGGCTTCGCCCGGCCGGTGGCGGAGCTGGAGGCGGCCCCGGCGGCCCAGCACGACCTGCTGATGGCGAACTTCTTCGCGCAGACCCAGGCGCTGGCCTTCGGCAAGACGGCGGACGAGGTGCGTGCCGAGGGCGCCCCGGAGTCGCTGGTCCCGCACAAGACCTTCCACGGGAACCACCCGACGACCACCATCCTGGCGGGAGAGCTCTCCCCGGCGGTGCTGGGCCAGCTGATCGCGCTCTACGAGCACAAGGTGTTCGTCCAGGGCGCGGTGTGGAACATCGACTCCTTCGACCAGTGGGGCGTCGAACTGGGCAAGGTGCTCGCCAAGCGGATCGAGCCCGCGCTGAGCGAGGGCGCCGACGTGCCGGGTCTGGACGCCTCGACGAAGGCGCTGGTGGCCACGTACCGCACGCTGCGCGGCCGTAGCTGACCCAGGTACGAGAAGGGCCCGCCTCCCGGTGCCGGGAGGCGGGCCCATCTGCGTCGGCCGTCGTCAGGAAGAGGCCGGGGGGTACATGCCGGCCGGGAGCTTCGCCGCCGCCGCGCGGTCCAGGAGCCACAGGGTGCGGGAGCGGCCGTACGCCGCCGCGGCCGGGGCCTGGACCTCGCCCGCGCCGCCGAGGGCCAGGGAGACGGCCCCGGCCTTGTCCTCACCCGCGGCCAGCAGCCAGACCTCACGGGCCGCCCGGATCGCCGGGAGCGTGAGCGAGATCCGGGTGGGCGGGGGCTTCGGGGCGCCGTGCACGCCGACCACCGTGCGCTCGGTCTCGCGGGCCGCCGGGTGCTCCGGGAAAAGCGAGGCCACGTGCGTGTCCGGGCCCACGCCCAGCATCAGCACGTCGAACCGGGGGACCGGACCGTGGTCCTCCGGACCGGCCGCCTTCGCCAGCTCGGCCGCGTAGGAGGCCGCCGCGGCGTCCACGTCGCCCCCGTACGGGCCGTCCGAGGCGGGCATCACGTGCACACGGGCGGGGTCCACCGGGACCGCGTCCAGCAGTGCCTCGCGGGCCTGGGTGTGGTTGCGCTCGGGGTCGTCGGCGGGGACGTACCGCTCGTCGCCCCACCACAGGTCCAGCCGGGACCAGTCGATCGCGTCCCGCGCCGGGGCGGCGGCCAGTGCCGCGAGCAGGCCGTTGCCGTTGCGTCCGCCGGTGAGGACGACGGACGCGGTGCCGCGGGCCGTCTGCGCGTCCACGATCTTCGTGATGAGCCGGGCCGCGGTGGCCTGGGCCATCAGTTCCTTGTCCCGGTGGACGACGACCTGGGGAGTCGTCATACCCATGTGCTGCCGCCTTGTCGGTAGATCGGGGGTGCGGATGCGGGTGCGGGTACCGCTGCGCGGAGCCGTCCCCGCCCCGCCCTTTCGCCGTTTCCCGGGCTCTGCCCGGACCCGGTCCTCAAACGCCGGACGGGCTGGACATCCAGCCTCGCCGGCGTTTGAGGCGCGGGGTCTGGGGCGGAGCCCCAGCACGGACCCGCAGGGGCTTCTACTTGGCCCTGGCCCTCTTGGGCTTCGGAGCCGGAACCGGATCCGGGGCCTGCTCCGTCGGAGGGTCGGCCGGGGCGGGCTCCGCCGGGGTTGCCGACGCCTCCAGCCTCGCCACGCCGAACTTCAGCGAGGCCTCGTACGTGTTGTCCGGATCCAGCCTGCGCAGCTCCTCCGCCAGGAGCTCGGCCGTGTCGCGGCGCTTGAGCGCCACCGCACGGTCGGGCTGCCCCGGCATGCACAGCGTGGCCAGCGCGCCGTCCGCCCGGTCCAGGACGATGTCGCCGTCCTTGGTGGACAGGCGTACGGCCGTCAGGCCCGGGCCCGACGACAGCGTGCGCCTGACGGGGACCTGGAGCCGGTCCGCCAGCCACATGGCCAGCAGTTCGCAGCTCGGGTTCTCGTCCTCGCCCTCGACGGTCGCCGAGACGACCGACAGGGCCTGCTGGTCCAGCGCGGCCGCCAGCATCGAGCGCCACGGGGTGATCCGGGTCCACGACAGGTCCGTGTCCCCGGGGGCGTACGCCCCCGCACGGCCGCTGAGCGCCCTGATCGGGTCCTCGCAGGAGTACGTGTCCGTGATCCGGCGCTGTCCCAGCGCACCCAGCGGATCGCCCGCCAGGTCCGCGGGGGCACCGTCCGGCCACCAGACGACCACGGGGGCGTCCGGCAGGAGCAGCGGGAGAACCACCGACTGGGCGTGGTCGACCAGTTCGCCGTGAAGGCGGAGCACAACCGTTTCACCGCTGCCGGAGTCCGCCCCGACGCGGACTTCCGCGTCGAGCCGGGCGTCGCGGCGGCTGCGTGGCGAGCGGCTGGCCCGCTTGATGACGACGACGATCCGCGAGGGGTGTTCGTGGGACGCGTCGTTCGCCGACTTGAGCGCGTCGTACGCGTTCTCCTCGTCGGTCACGATCACCAGCGTGAGGACCATGCCGATGGCCGGCGTGCCGATGTCCCGGCGCGCCTGCACCATCGCGGCATTGATCTTGCTGGAGTTGGTCTCCGTGAGGTCGATCTTCATGGCCGGCGCCAGCTCCGTCCGTCTCGTGCGAGCATCTCGTCCGCCTCGACCGGCCCCCAGGTGCCCGACGGGTACTGCGCGGGCTTGCCGTGCTTGTCCCAGTACTCCTCGATCGGGTCGAGGATGTTCCAGGACAGTTCGACTTCCTGGTGACGCGGGAAGAGGTTCGCGTCGCCGAGGAGCACGTCGAGGATGAGCCGCTCGTACGCCTCGGGGCTCGACTCCGTGAAGGACTCGCCGTAGGCGAAGTCCATCGTGACGTCCCGGACCTCCATGGAGGTGCCCGGGACCTTGGAGCCGAAGCGGACCGTCACGCCCTCGTCCGGCTGGACCCGGATGACCAGGGCGTTCTGCCCCAGCTCCTCGGTCGCGCCCGACTCGAACGGCAGGTACGGGGCCCGCTTGAAGACGACCGCGATCTCGGTCACCCGGCGGCCCAGGCGCTTGCCCGTCCGCAGGTAGAACGGGACGCCCGCCCAGCGGCGGTTGTTGATCTCCAGGCGGATGGCCGCGTAGGTGTCGGTCTTCGACTTGGGGTCGATGCCGTCCTCTTCGAGGTACCCGACGACCTTCTCGCCGCCCTGCCAGGCCGCCGAGTACTGGCCGCGCACGGTGTGCTTGCCCAGGTCCTCCGGCAGCTCCACGGCGGTCAGCACCTTGAGCTTCTCGGCCACCAGCGCCTTGGGGTGGAAGGAGCCGGGCTCCTCCATCGCGGTCAGCGCGAGCAGCTGGAGCAGGTGGTTCTGGATGACGTCACGGGCGGCGCCGATGCCGTCGTAGTACCCGGCCCGGCCGCCGATGCCGATGTCCTCGGCCATGGTGATCTGCACGTGGTCGACGTACGACCGGTTCCAGATCGGCTCGAACATCGTGTTGGCGAAGCGGAGCGCCAGGATGTTCTGGACGGTCTCCTTGCCGAGGTAGTGGTCGATCCGGAAGACCTCGTCGCGCGGGAAGACCTCGTGGACGACCTTGTTGAGTTCCTCGGCGCTCTTCAGGTCGTGTCCGAAGGGCTTCTCGATGACGGCACGCCGCCAGGAGCCCTCCTTCTGCGCCAGCCCGTGGTCCTTGAGCTGCTGGACCACCTTGGGGAAGAACTTCGGCGGGACGGACAGGTAGAAGGCGAAGTTGCCGCCCGTGCCCTGTGCCTTGTCCAGCTCCTCTATGGTCGCCTTCAGCGTCTCGAAGGCGGCGTCGTCGTCGAAGTCGCCCGAGACGAAACGGCAGCCCTGCACGAGCTGCTGCCACACCTCCTCGCGGAAGGGCGTCCGGGAGTGCTCCTTGACCGCGTCGTGGACCACCTGGGCGAAGTCCTCGTCCTGCCACTCGCGGCGGGCGAACCCGATCAGCGAGAAGCCCGGCGGAAGCAGGCCTCTGTTGGCCAGGTCGTAGACGGCAGGCATCAGCTTCTTGCGCGACAGGTCACCCGTAACGCCGAAAATGACCAGGCCGGACGGCCCCGCGATGCGCGGGAGCCGCCGGTCCTGTGCGTCACGAAGCGGGTTCGCTCCGTTTACAGACAAGGT
The DNA here is from genome assembly GCF_042894785.1 of Streptomyces sp. NPDC001502. Classification (NCBI taxonomy): domain Bacteria; kingdom Bacillati; phylum Actinomycetota; class Actinomycetes; order Kitasatosporales; family Streptomycetaceae; genus Streptomyces; species Streptomyces sp. NPDC001502. The sequence goes on along the minus strand of NZ_JBIAVW010000015.1, from coordinate 6,233 downwards.
GTTCAGGCCTCCGTGGGGGCGAGGCGCTCAAGCTCCGCCTCGGTCGACTTCAGCAGGTCGTTCCAGGACGCCTCGAACTTCTCGACGCCCTCGTCCTCGAGCAGCTGCACCACATCGTCGTACGAGATGCCCAGCTTCGCGACCGCGTCGAGCTCGGCGCGCGCCTGCTCGTAGGTGCCGCGCACGGTGTCACCCGTGATCTGCCCGTGGTCGGCGGTGGCCTCCAGGGTGGCCTCCGGCATGGTGTTCACCGTGTTCGGGGCGACAAGGTCGTCCACGTACAGGGTGTCCTTGTACGCCGGGTCCTTGACGCCCGTCGAGGCCCACAGCGCACGCTGCTTGTTGGCGCCGACACGCTCCAGGGCGGCCCAGCGGTCCGTGGCGAAGACCTCTTCGTAGGCCTCGTAGGCCAGACGGGCGTTGGCGAGCGCCGCCTTGCCCTTGAGGGCCTTCGCCTCGTCGGTGCCGACCGCGTCCAGACGCTTGTCGATCTCCGAGTCCACGCGGGACACGAAGAAGGAGGCGACCGAGTGGATCAGGGAGATGTCCAGGCCGGCGGCCTTGGCCTTCTCCAGACCCGCCAGGTACGCGTCCATGACCTCGCGGTAGCGCTCCAGCGAGAAGATCAGCGTGACGTTGACGCTGATGCCCTTGCCGATGACCTCGGTGATCGCCGGCAGGCCGGCCTTGGTCGCCGGGATCTTGATGAGCGTGTTCGGGCGGTCCACCAGCCAGGCGAGCTGCTTGGCCTCGGCGATGGTCGCCGGGGTGTTGTGCGCCAGGCGCGGGTCGACCTCGATCGACACGCGGCCGTCCTGGCCGTCGGTGCGGTCGTAGACCGGGCGCAGGATGTCGGCGGCGTCCCTGACGTCCGCCGTCGTGATCATGCGCAGGGCCTCTTCCACGGTGACCTTGCGGGTCGCGAGGTCGGTGAGCTGCTGCTCGTAGCCCTCGCCGCCGCTGATGGCCTTCTGGAAGATCGCCGGGTTGGTGGTGACACCGACCACGTGCGACTGGTCGATGAGCTCGGCCAGGTTGCCGGACGTGATGCGCTTGCGGGACAGGTCGTCCAGCCAGATCGCGACGCCTTCGTCGGAGAGGCGCTTGAGTGCGTCTGTCATGGGATTACATCTCCTACTTTGGTTCCGGACCGGCGTCAGCGCGCGGCGGCGGCGAGGGATTCGTGGGCGGCGGCCGCCACGTTCTCGGCCGTGAAGCCGAACTCGCGGAAGAGCACCTTCGCGTCGGCCGAGGCACCGAAGTGCTCCAGCGAGACGATCCGGCCGGCGTCACCGACGTAGCGGTGCCAGGTCAGGCCGATGCCCGCCTCGACCGCGACGCGGGCCTTCACCGACGGCGGCAGGACGCTGTCCTTGTACTCCTGGTCCTGCTCCTCGAACCACTCGACGGACGGCATCGAGACGACCCGGGTGGGGACGCCCTGGGCCTGCAGCTGCTCGCGGGCCTCGACGGCCAGGTGCACCTCGGAGCCGGTACCGATGAGGAGGACCTGCGCGGGGCCGCCCTCGGCCTCGAACAGGACGTACCCGCCCTTGGCGGCGGCCTCGTTGCGCTCGTAGGTCGGCACACCCTGGCGGGTCAGCGCGAGGCCGTGCGGGGCACCCTTGCCGAAGACCTTGGTGTGGCGGCGCAGGATCTCGCGCCAGGCGATGGCGGTCTCGTTGGCGTCGGCCGGGCGGACGATGTTCAGGCCCGGGATGGCGCGCAGCGAGGCGAGGTGCTCGACCGGCTGGTGGGTCGGGCCGTCCTCGCCCAGACCGATGGAGTCGTGCGTCCACACGTACGTCACCGGCAGGTGCATCAGCGCGGACAGGCGGACGGCGTTGCGCATGTAGTCGGAGAACACCAGGAAGGTGCCGCCGTAGATGCGGGTGTGGCCGTGCAGCGCGATGCCGTTCATGGACGCGGCCATGGCGTGCTCGCGGATGCCGAAGTGGATGGTGCGGCCGTACGGGTCGGCCTCCGGCAGCGGGTTCCCCACCGGCAGGAACGAGGAGTCCTTGTCGATGGTGGTGTTGTTGGAGCCGGCCAGGTCGGCCGAGCCGCCCCACAGCTCCGGGATGACCGCGCCGAGCGCACCGAGCACCTTGCCGGAGGCTGCGCGGGTGGCGACGCCCTTGCCGGTCTCGAAGACGGGGAGCTTGTCCTCCCAGCCCGCGGGCAGTTCGTTGGCGTTGATGCGGTCGAACTCGGCGGCGCGCTCCGGGTTGGCGGTGCGCCAGGCGGAGAACTCCTTCTCCCACTCGGCCTTGGCCTCGCGGCCGCGGTCGAGGGCCTTGCGGGTGTGGGCGATGACCTCGTCGGAGACCTCGAAGGTCTGCTCCGGGTCGAAGCCGAGGACGCGCTTGGTGGCCGCGACCTCGTCGTCGCCGAGCGCCGAGCCGTGGGCGGCCTCGGTGTTCTGGGCGTGCGGGGCGGGCCAGGCGATGATCGAGCGGGCCGCGATGAAGGACGGGCGGCCGGTCTCGGCCTTGGCGGCCTGGAGGGCGGCGAAGAGCGCCTTCGGGTCGAGGTCGCCGTTCTCCTGCTGCTCGACGCGCTGGACGTGCCAGCCGTACGCCTCGTAGCGCTTCAGGGTGTCCTCGGAGACGGCCGTCTCCGTGTCACCCTCGATGGAGATGTGGTTGTCGTCCCACAGCAGGACGAGGTTGCCGAGCTTCTGGTGGCCGGCCAGCGCGGACGCCTCGTGCGAGATGCCCTCCTGGAGGCAGCCGTCGCCCGCGATCGCGTAGACCATGTGGTCGAACGGGGAGGCGCCCTGGGCGGCCTCCGGGTCGAACAGACCGCGCTCGTAGCGGGCGGCCATGGCCATGCCCACCGCGTTGGCGATGCCCTGGCCGAGAGGGCCGGTGGTGGTCTCCACGCCGGCCGTGTGGCCGTACTCCGGGTGGCCGGGGGTCTTCGAGCCCCAGGTGCGGAACGCCTTCAGGTCGTCCAGCTCAAGCCCGAACCCGCCGAGGTAGAGCTGGGTGTAGAGCGTCAGGGAGGAGTGCCCCGCGGAGAGCACGAAGCGGTCGCGGCCAACCCACTCGGGGTCCGCCGGGTCGTGCCGCATCACCTTCTGGAAGAGGGTGTACGCGGCGGGGGCCAGGCTCATCGCCGTACCGGGGTGGCCGTTTCCGACCTTCTGGACCGCGTCAGCGGCCAGGATGCGGGCGGTGTCGACGGCCCGCTGGTCCAGTTCGGTCCACTCGAGCTCTGTGGTGGTCGGCTTGGTGCTCACCGTGGGTCAGGGCTCCTCTCCACATGTATGAATCCCGGTGACGAACGGTGCACCGGCGCGATTCCGAGCCTACCCCCGCAACGGCGTGCAGCTATTCGAGTGCAGGCAGTCCGTCACCGCGCCGCCGGTCCACGTTCACCCGCGCACCGGCGTCCGGCGAGGCCCGTCCCCCGTATGTATGCACGGTCCGATCGGCTCAACACGAGGCGACCCCGGCGCGGGGCGACGTAAGCGCAACGTCTACAGTGGCGTGGTACGCGCAAGCCTTAACCGGGCCTTCATGTTGTGAATGGTCCGAGTCGGAGCTTGCTGGATTCTCTCTCAGGGGTGTGCGTGACGGCCGTCGAATCCCGTCCAGCGGGGGTGCTCGGGACGAGCCCCGGTCACCGGCCGCTCGGGACCCGCGTCATGGCTTTCGTGGCATTGACCAAGCCGCGGATCATCGAACTTCTGCTGATCACCACAGTGCCGGTGATGTTCCTTGCCGAGCAGGGCGTTCCGTCGCTGCGGCTGGTCCTCGTGACCTGCCTCGGCGGCTACTTGTCCGCGGGCGGCGCCAACGCGCTGAACATGTACATCGACCGCGACATCGACGCACTGATGGACAGGACCTCGCAGCGCCCGCTCGTGACCGGCATGGTCAGCCCGCGGGAGTGCCTGGCCTTCGGCCTCACCCTGGCGGTCGTCTCCACCCTCTTCTTCGGCCTGCTCGTCAACTGGCTGTCGGCGGCGCTGTCGCTCGGCGCGCTCCTCTTCTATGTCGTGGTCTACACGATGCTGCTGAAGCGGCGCACCGCCCAGAACATCGTCTGGGGCGGCATCGCGGGCTGCATGCCGGTGCTCATCGGCTGGTCGGCCGTCAGGAACGAGGTCTCCTGGGCCGCGGTCATCCTCTTCCTCGTCATCTTCTTCTGGACGCCGCCGCACTACTGGCCGCTGTCGATGAAGGTCAAGGACGACTACGCGCGGGCCGGCGTGCCGATGCTCCCGGTGGTCGCGGGCAACCGGGCCGTGGCGCGCCAGATCGTCCTCTACAGCTGGGTGATGGTGGCGGTCTCGCTGCTGCTGACCCCGCTGGGCTACACCGGCTGGTTCTACACCGCGGTCGCGCTGGTCTCGGGCGGCTGGTGGCTCTGGGAGGCGCACGCGCTCCACGCGCGGGCCAAGGCGGGCATCACGGGCGCGAAGCTCAAGGAGATGCGCCTGTTCCACTGGTCCATCACCTACGTGTCGCTGCTGTTCGTGGCGGTGGCCGTGGATCCCTTCCTCCGCTGATTACTCGCCGGTAGCATGGCTTCCATGGGAGACACCGCAGACACGGCGGCCGCCGCAGGCGCCGCGGACAAGAAGCAGGACCGTAAGGCCGCGAAGCTGGCCAAGCAGATCGGCGCGTTCGCCAGGCAGCACGGCGGCGCCGAGGGCCAGCTCGCCCACATCGGCCAGGCCGGCACCCGGATCGTGCTCGTGGGGACGGACGGCGGCTGGGGCGACCTGGTGGCCCCCACCTTCGAGGTGGCCCAGCTGGCCGCGGAGAAGGCGGCGCTGACCCTCCACGACGAGTTCGACGGGGAGTTCGCCGCGCGCGTGCGCACGGGCCCGTACGAGTGGACGCGGATGGCCGGAATCCAGATCGGCGGACCCGAGAACCCGCCGGCCTGAGCCCCGGAGAACGTCCCGGGGACCCGGGAGTGCCGTCTCGGTCAACAGCCCGAGCAACACCTCACACCCCGCTCACCCGTTAGGACGTGTGGAAGCCCCTTCCTCACGTCCGCAACGGGATGCCCGGATGATCGAAACGCCGCGCCTGGTGGACCAGTACTGCCACGGAGTACTCCGTACGGAGCTGGGCCTGGGCACTTTCGAGGCCCAGCTGATGCGCTCGGCCGGCCCGCCCGCCGCGGGCACCACCTTCTTCGACACACAGACCGGCTTCGCGGTGCGCCGCTGGTGCCCGCCGCTGCTGGGGCTGGAGCCGCACGCCACCCCCGCCCGCTATCTGGCGCGGCGGCGCGAGCTGGGCGCGGCCGAGACCGCCCGGCGGCTGCTGAGGGGATCGGGCGTCGCCGCCTACCTGGTCGACACCGGGGTGCCCGGTGATCTCACCGGGCCCAAGGAACTGGCGCTCGCAGGGGACGCCGAGGCCTTCGAGTCGGTCCGGCTGGAGTTACTGGCCGAGCAGGTCGCCGACACCTCCGGGACGGTGGGCGCCTTCCTCGCCAATCTCGCCGAGGCCGTCCACCACGCCGCCACCGGGGCCGCGGCCTTCACCTGCGCCACGGCCTTCGCCCGCACGGACACCCCGGCGGTCGCACCCGAGCCGCCCGGTCCCGGCGCGGTGCGCGGGGCGGCCGGGCGGTGGCTGGCCCGGCGGCCGCGGGGCGGAGCCGTACGGGACCCCGTACTCCTGGCCCACCTGCTGTGGAGCGCGGTGGCGTCGGGGCTGCCGCTCCAGCTGCACACGGGCGAGGCCGACCCGGCCGCGCTGACCGGGTTCGTACGGGCCACCGCGGGGCTCGGGACACGACTGGTACTGCTCGGCGGATATCCGCACCACCGCCGCACCGCGCAGCTCGCGGCGGCCTTCCCGCACGTCTACGCCGATACGGGCGCGGCCCTCGGACAGACCGGGGCGCGGGCCTCGGCGGTCCTGGCGGAGCTGCTGGAGATCGCGCCGTTCGGGAAGGTGCTGTTCTCCAGCGGCGGGCGGCAGCTGCCCGAACTGCACGCGGTGGGCGCCCTGGTGTTCCGCGAGGCGCTGGGCCGGGTGCTGGGCGGCTGGGCCGCCGAGGGTTCCTGGTCCTGGCGGGACGCGGAACGGGTGGCCGCCCTGGTCGCGGCGGGCAACGCCCGCCGCGTCTACCGCCTGGACCGGGGGTAGGGGCCAGGGGCCGGGCGAGACGGCCTAGGTGTATTGATCACGAGCGTTGTTGACACTCGGCAGGTCTTGAACATGGCGAAGACCTCCGGTGTGGTGGGAGCTGTCTAGGAA
>NZ_JBIAVW010000014.1:194585-202842 GCF_042894785.1 Streptomyces sp. NPDC001502 | reverse complement strand
GGCGTCATCCCGCAGATCTCGGTCATGCTCGGCCCGTGCGCCGGCGGCGCCGCGTACTCCCCGGCCCTGACGGACTTCGTGTTCATGGTCCGCGACACCTCGCAGATGTTCATCACCGGCCCGGACGTGGTCCAGGCCGTCACCGGCGAGCAGATCACCCAGAACGGCCTCGGCGGCGCCGACGTCCACTCCGGAACCTCGGGCGTCGCGCACTTCGCGTACGACGACGAGGAGACCTGCATCTCCGAGGTCCGCTACCTGCTGTCCCTGCTCCCGCAGAACAACCGGGAGAACCCGCCCGCGGTCGAGACCGGCGACCCGGCCGACCGCCCCGGCGACGCCCTGCTGGACCTGGTCCCCGCCGACGGCAACCGGGCGTACGACATGCGCAAGGTCATCGAGGAACTCGTCGACGAGGGCGAGTACCTGGAGGTCCACGAGCGCTGGGCCACCAACATCATCTGCGCCCTGGCCCGGATGGGCGGCCAGGTCGTCGCCGTCGTCGCCAACCAGCCCGCCAGCTGCGCGGGCGTACTGGACATCCACGCCTCGGAGAAGGCCGCGCGCTTCGTCCAGACGTGCGACGCCTTCAACATCCCGATCGTCACCCTGGTCGACGTCCCCGGCTTCCTGCCCGGCGTCGACCAGGAGCACAACGGCATCATCCGCCACGGCGCCAAACTCCTGTACGCCTACTGCAACGCCACCGTGCCCCGCATCTCCCTCGTGCTGCGCAAGGCCTACGGCGGCGCGTACATCGTCATGGACTCCCAGTCCATCGGCGCGGACCTCACCTACGCCTGGCCCATCAACGAGATCGCGGTCATGGGCGCCGAGGGCGCGGCGAACGTCATCTTCCGCCGCGAGATCGCCGGGGCCGACGACCCGGACGCGATGCGCGCGCAGAAGATCAAGGAATACAAGACCGAGCTGATGCACCCGTACTACGCGGCCGAACGCGGCCTCGTCGACGACGTCATCGACCCGACCGAAACCCGCGAGGTCCTCATCAGCGCCCTCGCGATGCTCCGCAACAAGCACGCCGACCTGCCGGCCCGCAAGCACGGCAACCCGCCGCAGTAACCGAGCGAAGGAGAGCTGAACCGTATGAACACCCTGCTGCGCATAGAGAAGGGCGACGCGGCCCCCGAGGAACTGGCGGCGATCACCGCGATCCTCCTGGCCCGCGCCGCCGCCGTCACAGAACCCCGCCCCATCCCCCACCCCCGGGCAGGCTGGCGCCGCCTGGAACGCACCCCGGGCTTCCGCACCGCACACAGCTGGCAGGGCTGAGCGGCCGACCGTGCCGGCCGCATCGAGGGCTTCCGCCTGGACGGCGAGTCCCGCGCGCGCACGCTTCGACCGGAGCCACCCCACGAGCGGGTTCCTGCCTGCGGAGTCGGCGCGGCTTGAGGCTGTGAGCACGTATCTCCTCCTACGGATCATGCACCACCCGCTACACTGACCGCGGTGGCTACGCCCTCACCGGCTGCCACCACGCCTGTCGCCAGACACGTCTGCGCGGTCCGCCCACCTCGGCAGACCTTCGGACATGTTTGCCGACAGCACCCCGCCTTCGTAGCTCAGGGGATAGAGCACGGCTCTCCTAAAGCCGGTGTCGCAGGTTCGAATCCTGCCGAGGGCACGGACGAGGCCCCGCGGTCGATATCGATCGCGGGGCCTCTTCGCGTTGTGGTTACATGGCGCATGTGTCGCGTGACGCCGCCTACTGAGATGTGGGCCGGGCGGTGGTTGGGCAGGCACCTGTTGTCGAAGGACCGGGCCTATGGGCATGTACGCCACCGGCTACGGGTGATCTCCCTCGGTTGTTCCGCTGCCGTCGCACGCACGCACACACCGTGAGGAAGTCCACACTCCGTGTCATCGTTCAATCACAACGTCATCGAGGAATTCAGGGCGAACGCCGGCCAGGTCGGCGGGCCCTTCGAAGGTTCCGGGCTGATCCTGCTCACCACCACCGGCGCCAGGTCCGGGAAGCCGCACACCGTTCCGCTCGGGTTCGCCCGCGAGGGCGACGGGGATCTGCTCGTCGTCGCGTCCGCCGCCGGGGCCGACCGGCATCCCGCCTGGTATCACAATCTGCTCGCGCGTCCCCTCGTGGAGGTCGAGACCGGGACGCAGACGTACGAGGCCGTCGCCGTCCCCGCCCAAGGAGCGCGGCGGGACCAGCTGTTCGCGCGCGTCGTGCGCGAGGAGCCCGGGTACGGGGAGTACCAGGAGCGCACCGCGCGGGTGATCCCCGTCGTGGTGCTGCAGCGGACGCACGAGGCGGCCTCGGGCGAGGGCGGGATCGCCGGGAAGCTGCTCGACGTGCACGGCTGGCTGCGGGCGCAGCTGGCCCTCGTACGGGAACTCGCGCGCGAGGAGCCGCAGGGCGCCGCGGCGGCCTCGCTGGGGCTGCAACTGCGCCAGCACTGCCTCGCGTTCTGCCATTCGCTGGAGTTCCACCACCGGAGCGAGGACGCCGGCCTCTTCCCGTACCTGGAGCAACAGCATCCGCACATGCGGGAGTTCTTCCGCCGGATCGGCTCCGAGCACCGCGTCATCGCGCGGCTCCAGGAGGAGTTGGCAGGGGCCCTGGACGCGCCCGGCGCCCGGTTCAGCGAGCGCGTGGAGCGGCTGAGCCGGGAGCTGGAAGCTCATCTCGACGGCGAGGAAGCGCAGTTGCTCCCGGTGCTGCGGGCCCTGGAAGCGTGACGCGGGCCTCGGCGCCGCCCGCCTCCCGGTTGCGGAAGGTGAGGGTGGCGCCGAGGACCCGGGCCTGGCCGGCCGCGATGGTCAGGCCCAGCCCGTGGCCCTTGTTCGTGCCGTCCGTACGGAACCGCTGCGGGCCGGTGGTCAGCAGGTACTCCGGATAGCCGGGGCCCGAGTCCGTCACGCTCAGGGTCCGGCCGTCGACCGTGAGCGTGACCGGGGCCGCGCCGTGGCGGTGCGCGTTGGCCACGAGGTTGCCCAGGATCCGCTCCAGGCGCCGCCGGTCCGTCTCCACCCGCAGGGGTCCGCGCGGGCCGCGCACCTCCAGGGCCGTGTCGGTGCCCGAGGCGCGGATCGTGCGCGCCGCCAGGTCGGCCAGGTCGTGCGAATCCACTTCCAGGCGTTCGCTGCGCGTCTCCAGACGGGAGATCTCCAGGAGGTCCTCGGTCAGCGAGCGCATGGCCCGCACCCGGTCCCGTACGAGCTCGGCCGGGCGGCCCGGCGGCAGGAGCTCGGCGGCCGCGTTCAGGCCGGTCAGCGGGGTGCGGAGCTCGTGGGCGACGTCCGCCGTGAACCGCTGTTCCGCTTCGAGCTTGGACTGCAGCGAGGAGGCCATGGTGTCCAGGGCCCGGGAGACCGCCGCCACCTCGTCCTTGCTGCGCGTGCTGTCGTCGACGCGCGCGTCGAGGTCGCCGGCGCTGATCCGGCGGGCCACCTGCGCGGTCAGGTGCAGCCGCCGGGTGATCCGGGTGACGACGAACGCGCCGATGAGGAGGGTGCCTGCGATGGCGAGCCCCGAGGAGCCGAGGATGGCCCGGTCCAGTTCGGCGATGGTCCGCTCACTCGCGCGGAAGTCCACGGAGACGGCCAGCGCGCTGCCGTGGGCCGCGGGCCCGGCCGCCCACATCACGGGCCTGCCCCGGTACGTGCCGACGGCCGTGCCGCGCCTGCCGCCGACGGCCAGGGCTCGCAGCTCCGGGGGCAGGCCCGACGGGTCGATGCCCTCGCCGCGCGGCATGCGCGCGCCGGTCTCGTAGGCCTCGACGGTCCGTTCCAGCCGGGTCAGCGCCTTCTCGCGGGCCGTGCCCACGGTCTGGCGTGTCATGGCGCCGTGCACGAGGCAGCCCAGCAGCGCCGCGAGTCCGCAGCACATGAGGGTGATGAAGACCGTGGCCTTCCAGGTCAGGGTCGAGGTCCAGGCCGGCAGCCGCGGGCGCGGCTGCAGCCGCGCGTCGCGCTGCGTGTCGTTCATGGTCACGTCACGGTAATGCGCGAGCCCCGGCGGGTGAGCGGCGGGATCCGGCCGGATCCCACCGGCTCAGGCCGAATCGCGTCGACAAGACACCCCCGAGCACGGATCGCGACCGACAGCGGCATCAAGGCGCACGAAGCCCTCCCGGCCCTGGCCGGAAGGGCTGTGCCATCACGGTCAGCTCAGGCCACTGCTGCGTTCGCCGATACGGTCGCCCTGCGGAGTGCCGGCCCGCTTGAGCGCGGCCTTCGTGTGCGGTCCGCCCTTGACCTTGCTCCGTACCGGACCACTGAAGCCGTGTCCCGGAGCGCGCGGCGGCTGTGGCTGCTCCTGCGCCTTCGCGATGGCCACCCGGACATCCCGCTTCTGCTCTTTGTTCATCCCGTCGTCAACTCCTTCGGGAAGCACCCAATCGGACTACTGGGATCGTATGCACATATACGGACCAACGCACCCGGACCGATGGGCAAAGAATTCCGATCAAGAGTCTCGATCAGGGACGCGGCGGAGCCGGACGCCTCGGCTGGCCCAGCGTCTGGTGCACCAGGTCCTCCGGGCAGGGCGTCCCCCGCGGCAGCTGGTACTTCGCCGCCACCCGGTACTCCCCCGGCGCCGGCGCCAGCAGCTCCGTCCACACGTCCCCGGTCTCGTCCGGAGCGGCCTTGAAGAGGCACCCCGCCGTGTTCGCGTACTGCTTCCGCAGCGCGCCGCCCTCCCCGCTCCCGCCCCGCGCCTTCGAGGCGAAGGTCTCCTGCGGGGGCGGTACGGGCCTGCCCGCCGCGTCCACCAGCCCCAGCCACGGCGAGTGCGGGATCCGCACCAGCACCCGTCCGGGCTGCTTCACGTCGACGACCAGCTGGTCGGCGCTCGCCCGCACCACGGTCGCCGGTCCGGCCACCAGGTCGGTCGGCTCGTCGACCTTGAAGAGCTGCCAGTTCGCGTCGCCCCACACCTGCTGGAGGTACGGGAGCCCGCCGCGCACCAGCTTCGCCTCGTCCTCCCCGCCCGAGTCGGGTTTGTCGGCGGGCAGCACCACGTAGTGCACGGCCCAGCGCTCCAGCCAGGCCCGGTAGCTGTCGGCGGTGAGGGTGTCGTCGTAGAAGAGCGGGTTGCGCTCCAGGTCGGCCTGCCGGTTCCAGCCGCGCGCGAGGTTCACGTACGAGGGGAAGGCGGAGGACTCGCGGTGGCTGCTGGCCGGGACCACCTCGACCCGGCCGCGGTCGGCGCCCGCCTTCTGCAGCTGGTCGACGAGCGGGGCCAGCTCCCGGCTCCAGGCGGCCAGCGGGGTGGTGCGGACGATGTCGGTGACGCTGTTGGTGGTGATCCAGGCGTTGATCCCGACGAAGGCGAGCAGTACCGCGTACCAGCGCCGCGAGCGCGGGAGCTCGTACGGGAGGGCCGCGAGCAGCGCGGCCCCGCCGAAGAGCATCACCAGGCGGGTGACGTTCGAGCCGACCTGGGAGTCGATCACCCACGTGAGGAAGACGCCGAGGGCGTAGACGGCCGAAGCGATCCGGACGGTCTTCCACCGCCTCGGTACGAGGAACAGGATCAGCAGCCCGAACACGAACGGCAGCCCCGCCGAGCCGATCTTCATCGGCTGCGTCCCGGAGAACGGGAACAGCCACGCCGACAGCCCCACCACGGCCACCGGGGCCAGCCCCAGCGCGTACGCGCCCGGACGCCGCCCGCTCAGGAACAGCGCGGCCGCGATCACCCCGAGGAAGAGCCCGGCGACGGGGCTCGCGGCGGTCGCGAGGCCGGCCAGCGGGGCCGCCACCGCGGCCTTGGCCCAGCGCCGCTCCGCCCACTTGCGGGGCCAGCAGAAGACGGCGGCGACGGCGCCGAGCGCGAACATCACGCCGAGGCCGAAGGTGACACGGCCCGAGAGGGCGTTGCAGAGCAGCCCGTAGACCCCGGCCAGGGCGGGCCACAGGGGCTCGCGCACGGCCCCGCGGCAGCGGGTCAGGATCAGGGCGAGCAGCCCCGCCGAGACGGTGCCGGCGATCATCATCGTGGTCCGGACGCCGAGCATGTGCATGAGGTACGGCGAGACCACGCTGTACGAGACGGGGTGCATGCCGCCGTACCAGGCGAGGTTGTACGCCGAGTCGGGGTGGCGGCCGACGAACTCGGCCCAGGCGTCCTGCGCGGCCAGGTCGCCGCCGCTGTTGGCGAAGCTGAAGAACCAGACGACGTGCAGCAGCCCGGCGAGGACGGTGGCGACGACCACCGGATGGCGCCGGGCCCCGTCGAGAACGGCACCGAGCGGGCCGCGGGGCGGCCGTATGCCTCCGGGCGCGGAGGGTGCGGCGGAGGCGGCGGACCCGGCGGGCGTGGCGGACTCGGCAGACCCCGCGACCGCGGCGGGCGCGGCCGTCGCGGACACCCCGGAAGCACCGCCGTCGGCCGACGGGATGGCCTCCTGGCGCCGACCCTGCTGCTCAGCGGTGGTCACTGCCGCACTCCCCAACCCATGAGTACACGAACTTCCCGGGGGCCAAGACGCGGCCCGGCGCCCCGGGGTTGCCCGGGGCGCCGGATCCACGTTCTCACCGGATGTCAGCCGACGCGCGTCAGCTTGCTGCCGATCCCGGGAGCGGCCAGGTCGTCCTTCAGCGCCACCGGCACCTTGACCTGGCTGGCACCCTCGCCGACGGTCAGCACGCCGACCTCGGTACCGGCCGTCGCGGTCTGCGGCAGCTTGCCCCCGCTGTCCGCGAGCTTGATGTCCACGGTCAGCGAGGCCCAGCCGACCGCCTGCACGTCGGCGGTGGCCACGACCGGCGTCCGGCCACCGAGCCCGTCGTCGACGTAGCCCACGACCTCACCCTTCTTCACGACGGTCGCGGCGTCGAGTGTCTTCTGGGTGGCGAGCATCAGCTCCTTGCTCGCGGCGAGCACGGTGTCGATGATCGCCGGCTTGTGCTGGCCGAGGACGGCTCCGACGATCAGCTGGTTGGTGTTGCCGACCTTCTTCTGGGCGGCGAAGAGCAGGTTTCCGCCCGCCTTGGTCGTCGTACCGGTCTTGATGCCGAGCGCGCCGGTGGGTCCGGTGAGGCCGTTCCAGTTCCGCCAGGTCTTGCCGTACGGGTCGACCCAGTTGGGCTTCTTGGTGATGTCGAGCAGCGTCTCGATCTCGACCAGCTTCAGACCCAGCTTCACCTGGTCCTCGGCGGTGCTGACCGTGGTCGCGTCCAGACCCGAGGGGTCCGTGTACGTCGTGTTGGTCATGCCGAGTTCCTTGGCGGTGTCGTTCATCTTCTTGACGAACGCCTCCTGCGACCCGGAGTCCCAGCGCGCGAGCAGCCGCGCGATGTTGTTGGCCGACGGGATCATCAGGGCGGCGATCGCGTCGTACTCCGAGATCTTGTCGCCCTCCTTGACCGTGTCGAGGGTGGACTCGTTGTCGGTCGAGTTGTTCTTCTTGCCCTCGGTCTCGGCCGTCTTGTCGATGTCGATCATCTGGCCCTGCTCACCCTTCTTGATGGGGTGGTCGCGCAGGATGATGTACGCCGTCATCGACTTGGTGACGCTCGCGATCGGCACGGGCTTCTGCTCGCCGGACTGGCCGAGCGTGCCGAGACCGGCGGCCGCCATGTACGCCTGCCCCTCGGTGGGCCACGGCAGCTGGGGCTTGGTGCCCTCGAAGGTGAACGAGGACTTCCCGGTCATGACGAGGTTCGGCTCGGGCAGCGGGCGCACCAGCTGCACGACGGCCAGGATGACCGCGAGGAGCGCGACGAGCGGCGCGTAGATCTTGATCCGCCGGATGGCGGTCCGCATCGGGCTCGGCGGCGGGGGCGGGTTGTTCGTGAGGTCCGCCAGCATGTCGAGCGGCGGCTTGGGCGGCAGCGGCTGCTGCGTGGTCCGCTCGGAGTGGTCGAACCGCGCGGCGGCGGGCGGAACCGGAACCTTCGGCCGCGGCCCGGCCGCGGGCGTCGGCGCGGGAGCGGGAGCGGGAGCGGACGCGGGCGCGGGCTTCGGAGCGATGCCCTCCGGACGCAGCGGCACGAAGGTGCTGCCCTTGGGCGACTCGGCCGCGGGCCGGGCCTCGGCGGGCCGCGTCTCGGCGGGCTTGGCTTCGGCCGGCTTGGACTCGGCGGGCTTGGCGGCGAGCCTGGCCTCGGCCGGCTTGGCCAGGTTCGGCCTGGCGGGGGCGGGCTTGGCGGGAGCCGGCTTCGGGGTCTCCGCCCCGGCCGCGTCCACCTTCGGGACACGGAAGACGGCGGTGCGCTCGCTGTCCACGGGCTTCTCGGCCGCCGCGGCCGGCTTCGCCTCGGCGGCGGG